>JABFRG010000791.1 GCA_013141295.1 Polyangiaceae bacterium | reverse complement strand
ACCGTGGTCCGATGATCGCCGCGGGCAGCGCAGGGTGAAGGATTCGCCGGAGGAGAGCGCGGCCGAGCCCACGCCCACGCGACCGTGGGTCCGCTGGGTGCACGTGCTGGTGTCGCTGGTGGGGGTCGCGCTCGCGGTGGCGGTTCCGGCGCGGCTCGGCATGGGCAAGGTGCTGGAGGCGGTGCGGCCGGCGCTCACTGTGTTGCCGCTGTGCTTCGGCTGCGAGCTCTTGCGGGTGTGTTGCGAGGCCGGCGCCACGCGGCTCGCGCTGGGACGCAAGGTGCCGTGGGGGCCCATGACGCTGGCGCACCTGGCATCGTACGCCGTGAGCACGGTGTTTCCCGCACCGCGGCCGGCGGCGGAGGCGGTGAAGACCACCATCCTCGGCGAGCACGTGGGCGTTCCCGAGGCGGCCTCGGCCGGAGGAACCTTGCAGGCTGCAACCTTCTTCTCGGTGGGCGCGGTGTGCGGGCTCGCGGCCTTCACCTGCCTGGGCACGCGCCTCTCGCTGGCGCTCTTCGTCAACAGCGGGCTGCTCTTGGCCATGGGCGTTCTGCTGCGCGGCCTCATGCGATCTTCTCGCCTCACGGCGTTTCTCGGGCGAAGGTGGCCGAAGCGGCGCGCCACGCTGGAGCGCCTCCACGCGGCTTCGCTCCAGGGGCACATCTTCGCCTTCGGCCCCACCGCGTGCCTGGTGCTCAGCCTTTCGGTGCGGGTCTTCGAGCAGTACTTCATCATCCGCGCCATGGGCGCCAAGCCCAGCGTGACCGGCGCGCTGACGGCGGAGGGCGTGCGGCTGCTCGGCGCTTCCTTCGGCGTGCTGGTGCCGGGGCAGATGGGCGTGCGCGAGGCGGTGTTCGCGCTCTCCGCCGAGGCCCTTCACACCACCGAGGCCGCCGCCACGGCCAATGCACTCTTCACGCATCTGGTGGAGCTGTCGCTGGCGCTGGTGGGCTTCGTGGCGCTGGCGGCGTGGCGTCTCCGGAGGAGCCGGTGAGCAAGGCCGCCGAGGTGCTGGTCTTCGAGGGCGTGCACAAGCGCTTCGGCGACGTGGACGCGCTCGCGGGCGTGGACCTCGTCCTCGAGGGGCGCGGGGTGTTCGGCATTCTCGGACCCAACGGCGCCGGCAAGACCACGCTGCTCGATCTCGCGCTCGGCTTCGGCGACGCGGACCGCGGCACCGTGCGGCTCTTCGGCGGGGCACTCACGCCCTATCCGCGGGCCCGGGTGGGCGCGGTGCTGCAGCGCGAGTTCGTCATGGATGGCATCACGGTCGGTGAGTACGCGGAGCTCTTCGGTGCCATCTACGGCGTCGCCTACGCGTCGATCCTGCGCAAGGCTGCGCTGGAACCGCGTTCCAAGACCGAGCTGTCGCGGCTCTCCGGCGGCGAGGCGGCGCGCCTGTTCGTGGCCGCCGCCACCGCCCACGGTCCGGACCTGGTGCTCCTGGACGAGCCCACCGCGGCCCTCGATCCCCAGAACAAGGAGCGCATGGGTGACGAGCTCCGGGCGCTGGGCGAGCGCGCGCTCGTGGTGGTGACCACCCACGATCTCGAAGAAGCGACGCGCATCTGCGATCGCGTGGCGTTCATGGCTTTCGGGCAGGTGCGCGCCACCGGCGAGCCGAAGGCGCTGGTGGAGCGCTGGGGCACGCTTCGGGATGCGTTCTTCGGGCTGGTGGGCAAGACCCTCACCCGCGGCGGAGAGATCGAGTGAAGGCGGTCTGGATCCTCTTCCGCATCCGGGTGCTGGAGGTGGTGCGCAGGCCCTCGGGGGCCTTCTGGTTCTATGCGCTGCCGCTCATCCTGCTGGGCCTCTCCGCCTTCGTGTTCGCGCACGGGCATCCCTTCGAGCGCAGGCCGGTGGGCATCGTGGGGTACGACGCGGACGTCCTCGAGAAGCTCGCGCACACCCCGGACGTGCGGGTCTCCGAGTGGAAGAGCGCGGTGAACGCCGAACGCCGGCTCCGGGCGCGCTCGCTGTCGGCGGTGGTGGAGCTGGAATCGCGGCGGGTGCGCGTGGGCCCGCGCGATCGACTCTTCGGCATCGGTCTCGCCCACGAGGTGTTCGGCGAGGGCAAGGGCCAGGTCGAAGTCATCGACGTGCCGGAGTCCGGGTACACCAGTTTTCTCCTCCCTGGCATCCTCGGTCAGGCCATCGTCATCGCCGGGCTCTTCGGCATGGGTTACGCGATGGTGCGCTATCGCCAGAGCCTGTTCCTGAAGAAGCTCCGCACCACGCCGCTCGCGCCGTGGAAGTTCGTGCTGGCGCAGGTGATGGCGCGGCTCGTGCTGGTGCAGGGTCAGCTGCTGCTGGTGCTCGGCGTGGCCCACGCGTTTCTCTCGATCCCCTTCGTGTGGACCCACGATCTGGCGGTGCTGGGCATCGGGACGCTGGGCCTCGTCACGTTCCTGGGTGTGGGGTTCGTCCTCGCGTCCTTCGTGAAGACCGACGGCATCGTGGTGGACGTCATCAACGCCGTGTCCATCCCCATCGCGCTCCTCTCGGAGATGTTCTTCACGGTGGACGATCTGCCGGCGCCGCTGCGGTTCGTGGCCGCGAACCTACCGTCCACCACCCTGGTGCGGCTCCTCCGCGAGGTGCTGGTCTACGGGGACTTTCAGGGCGTGCCGGAAGGATGCGCGGTGCTCGCAGCCTGGGCTCTGTTCACCTTCGCGGTGGCCGCCCGCACCTTTCGCTTCGCCAGCGCCTGAGGCCGGGTCGCCCCGATGGTAGGATGATAGCGCCGTGTACCTCAAGAATGCCCGCTTCGATCTCCTGCGCGTGTTCGGCGGCGCGCCACTTGGGCTGGTCGTGCTCGCGTCCGGCCTCGTGTTTCCCGGCGCGCTGGCGATCTGGGCCTGGCTTTGGATTGCGGTGGGCGATGGTCCGCACATGTTCGCCACCTACCTTCGTACGCTGCTCGACGCGTCGATGTGGAAGCAGAGGCCGCGCCTCCTGCGGTTGAGCTTCGTGGTCTTCGGGGCAGGCTTCGTGGCGATGCTCGTGGGCGCGGTCATCGGATCGCGCGCGCCCTTCGTGGCGTTCGTCGGCCTCTCGGCGCTCGTGGGCGTGGTGCACGTGATGCGGCAGCATGCGGGTTTCCTCGCGCTGTATTCCTCACGGACGCTCAGTGCTGCGGGCCGCGCCCGCGATCGCGTGTGCCTCATGGCCGGGCTCACCGTGCCCTACGCCTGGTTCCTTGCCTCGCACCGGAGCTTCGGCGACCTGGTGCCGCAGGGGCAGGAGACGGTGTGGCTCGCGGCCTCGGGCGCCGTCGTCGCGCTCGTCACCCTCGTGTTCTTCACAGGTCGTCGCGGCGCACTCGCCAACGCCTACTTCGCGACCGCGGTGGGGCTCTCGGCGCTCTCGTACTTCGTGGTGTCCCGGGCCGAGCCGCTCCTCCCCGGCGCCACCGGGTTCGATCAAGAGCTGCTCGTCGTCTCCATCCTGGTGAGCTTCATGCACCAGGTTCAATACGTGGCCATCGTGGGGCTCTTCGCCCGTGCGCGCGCGCAACGCGGCGTGGGCACCGGCCTCGCCGGATGCATCGTGGGGAGCCCCGGGCGCACCGCCGCGGCCTACATCGCCTTCGTGGCGTTCTATCTCGCGCTGGCCTTCGGCTGCGGCATCTACCCCGGCTCCGAGGGGCTTCGCGCGGCCCGACTCGGTCCCTTCTGGGTGACGGAGATCGCGCTCTCGCTCTTCTGGGGCATCGCGCTCCAGCACTACGTGCTGGATACATTCATCTGGCGCTTTCGGCACGATCCGGAGCTGCGCGCGGATCTCGCGGCGATTCGTGACTAGCGGCACTCGGGTGGGCGCGGGCCTCGCTGAAAGCCGCCGAGAAGCTCGTCGGAGATGGGCTCTTCGTAGCTCGGTGCGGCGATCGCGGAAGGCGAGGCCGGGGCGGGCACGAAGCGCACGCGAACCGGCGTGCCCCGCGCATCGCGGGCGAACGTGTAGGTGCCGCTCTCGGCGTTGGTACAGCAGCTCATGCCGCCCTTGGCCGAGCGCCCCCCGGCGGGGCCGTCGGCGGCGTCGGTGTCGAGTATCGCGGTCTTGGTGTAGCGCCCGTCGGGGCAGAGCGTGATGGTCGGCCCTGCGTTCACGATCGCAGGCCCGAAGTACACGCGGCCCGGCTCCGCAGAAGGGGCAGTCGATGCAGCAGGGCCGCCCTTGGGCGAGGGGTGCGGGACGGAGCAGGCAGCGAGCAGGAGCCACACGAAGCGCATGCCCGATGCTACGTCTGGCCGACGCAAACGGTCTACCCGGCAGCGCCGCCCGCGGCCGCCATCTCCGTGAGCTTGCGATCGGCCACGATGCAGATGGACTCCACGGTGATGAGCGAGAAGAGCGCCCGAGGCGTCACCGCGCCGCGATCGGGCAGGGCTTCCAGGGCCGGAAGCCAGGTGGCGAGGCGGTCGACCACCGCCGCGGTGAGAAAGCCGTTCTGCATGACCTCGGGCGAGGAGAAGTCGAGGCGCGTGAGGAAGTTGAACTCCGTCTCGCGAACGCGAATGCCGAGCCGCTGATCGAGCGTGAATACGATGTCCACGAAGTCGAGGGAGTCGGCGCCCAGGTCGTCGATGAGGCGGCTCTCCGGCCGAATGGCTTCCTTGGGCACCGCGAGGCTCTCGGCGATGGCGCTGGTGACGGTGTCGATGACTTCGGGTCTCATGGGAGAAAACGCACCACGTGGTCTACGGCTTTGCGCCCGGTGGGAGGAGGGACCTCCCTGGGATATCCAATCGGCACCAAGGCCACAAGGTTCCATCCGCGAGGCACCTCGAGGATCTCCTTGAGCGCCGGCTCCGCCAGCAAGGGACCGGTCATGAGCGAGGTGCCGAGACCGCGGGCATGCGCCAGGAGCTGCAAGTTCTGCAGCACCAGCGCCGTGCCGATGGTGGCCGAGGTGTCTTCCATGCGGGCGATCTCCGGCGAGCCAGAGGGGTCGAGCTGCGAGAGAATCTGCAGCGGCCGGCAGATGGGGGCCAGCACCATGGGCGCCTCGGCAAAGCGTGTGAAGTACGTGCCGTAGGCTTCGACCGCCTCGCGGCTCGACTCGGGAATGCGCTGGAGCAGCGCCGCTCGGGCCTCGGCCACTGCCTGACGCATGCGCTCGAGGCGCGGCCCTCGCTCCACCACGAAGAAGCGCCACGGCTGCTTGTTGCTGGCCGAGGGCGCCTGGGTCGCCAGCTCCAAGAGCTCGAGGAGGAGCGCGTGGTCCACCGGCCGCTCCTCGAAGCTGCGGATGCTCCGTCGTTCGCGAATGAGCGCTTCGATCATCCGTGCCCCCCGTCCACCGCGTGCACGCTGCCGTTCACGTAGCCGGCGTCGTCGGAGAGGAGATACGTGATGAGCGACGCCACTTGCTCCGGCGTGCCCAGCTCGCCGGAGGGAACGCGGCTGCGCACCACGTCCTCGGCGAGGCCCAAGGTGGCCTCGAGCATGCCGGTGCGAATCGGGCCGGGGCGCACGCACACCGCGCGAATGCCCCGGGCCGCGTACTCGGTGCCCACCGCGCGGGTGAAGCTCTCGAGGGCGCCTTTGGTTGCAGCATACACGCTTTGTCCCTTGCTGGGGCGGCTGGCGGCCACCGAGCTCAGGTGGACGATGACGCCCCGGCGCGCGCGCATCATGGGCTCGAGCACCGCCTGCGTCAGGAGAATCGAGGCGGTGAGGTTCACCTGCACTGCGCGCAGAATCGCATCCGGCTCTGCCACCACCAAGAGGCCGGTGCTGGCCATGGCCGCGCAGTGCACGAGACCGGAAATGGGGCCTCGTGCGGCGAAGTCGGCGACGGCTTCGCGCATGGCGGCGGCATCCTCGATGGCGAAGCGATAGGGCGTGGCCCGTCCGCCCGCGTCGACGATGGTCTCGGCCACCCGCAGGGTCTCTTCCGAGCGTCCACACACGGCGATCTCGGCGCCCTCTTTGGCGGCGCGCAGGGCCACCGCGCGGCCGATGCCGGCGCTCGCGCCGGTGACGAAGATGCGCTTGTCAGCGAGCAAGGCACGCCCTCCGGCTGCGCAGCACGATGGCCGCGTTGTGTCCGCCGAACCCGTACGACGCCGAGAGCACGTGGTCGTAGCGGTGCTCCCGCGCCCGGTGAGGCACGTAGTCGAGATCGCACGCCGGGTCCGGCTCGTCGAGGTTGATGGTGGGGTGCACCAGGTCGCGGTTCATGGTGCCGAGGGCCGCAACGGCCTCCACCGCGCCGGCCGCCGAGATGAGGTGGCCGATCATCGACTTGGTGGCCGACACCGGGATCTCCCCCGCGCGCGCGCCGAACACCGTACGGAGCGCCAGGGTCTCGGCGGGATCGTTCTTGGGGGTGCTGGTGCCATGGGCGTTGATGGCGCCGATGTCTTCGATTCCCAGCTTGGCATCGGCCAAGGCTTCGCGAATGGCCGCCGCGGCCCCTTTGCCTTCGGGATGCGGCTCGCTGATGGCGTGGGCGTCGAAGGCGTTGCCGTAGCCCACGATCTCACCCAGTATCTCGGCGCCGCGGGCGCGTGCATGTTGCATCGATTCCAGCACCAGGGCGCCAGCTCCCTCGCCCATGACGAAGCCGTCGCGGGTGCGGTCGAAGGGCCGCGACGCCTTCTCCGGTGGATCGTTGCGGGTGCTGGTGGCGGAGAGGGCGCAGAAGCCGGCGACGCCCAGCGGGTTGACCATGGAGTCGGTGCCCCCCGCGAGCACCCAATCGCGGCGGCCCTGGGCGATGAGATGGAACGCGTGACCCAGCGCGTCGGTACCGGCGGCGCAGGCGGAGATGTGAATGGACCCCGGGCAGGTGGCCTCGGCCATGCGCGTGAGGAGCGCCACGCTCTCGTCGGAGGCGCTCTGGAGGAACGTCTGCGGGTCGACGCCTTCGGGTACGCGTCCGAGCCGGCGCATCACCGCGAGGTCGGGCAAGTGAAAGAGCTCCAGGCCCACGCCCAGCACCACCGAGCTCTTGCCGCGGAGCGGGCTGCCCGCGTGACGCAGCGCCGTTCGTCCGGCGTGCAGCGCGAAGGCCACCTTGCGATCGCGGTGGAGCGTGGCCGCGTCGCCCTCGAGATCGCTCTCGCCGGCGATGCGGGTGGGGAGTGCGCTGGCGTCGAAGGTTCGAATCGCGCGAATGCCCGAGCGGCCGGCCAACAGCGCGTCGAGGAAGGCGTCGACCTGGTTGCCCAGCGGGCTCACCACGCCCCAGCCGGTGATGACCACGCGGTTCATGGGCCGAGTGTAGACGATCTGCGCCGCTCGTCGTGGGCGATAAGGGGTCCACCGCGCCGTTGCAGATCCAGTCGCGCAGCACGTTGCGCTGGTCCTCCGAGAGCGCTTCCCGCACGCCCTGCGGCATTCTCCGTGATGGTGCGAAGGACAATCCGATCAGCGGCTGGGTGCCGGAGCCGCCGCGCGCTCTTGCCGCGCCTTGCGGAGCCACAGGAGGAGCATGCCCACCGGCGCGAGCGGGAGCGTGAGCACCAGGAAGAGCGGGAAGGCGAGGGAGCCCGCCAGGATCCATCCGGCCATGGCCAGCGCATCGGCCCAGGGCCGCCCTTCGCTGCGCACGTCGAGGTAGCGGGCGCGGGCCTCGGCGACCGTCTCCCGCAGGAGCGGCTCGAAGTCCTCCGGATAGAGCGACCGACTGCGCCGGCCGCGCAGGAACGCCGCGACCACCTTGCGCGGCGAGGAGATGAGCCCGGTGAAGAACCCGGACGCGTTGATGACCCGCGCCGCTGCCGGCATCTTTCGCGCGCCGGCGCCGAGCTCCCAGCCGGCGATCTCGAACTCGCCCACCGGGTTCGTTTCGTAGCCGGTGAGGATGTGATGCAGATCGTGGAACTTCACAGCGCGCACCCGACCGGGCGTGTTGGGGAACGGCATCTTGATGGGGCCCAGCTCGAACTCGACCCACGCGTCGCCGTAGCCGCCGTCGGCGCCGAAGTCGTTGGTCTCGAAGTAGAGGGCCCGGGCGTCCGCGAGGGTGAGATCGTCTGCGTATTCGGTCTTCATGGCCGCATGCTCCGGTTATTGACTGTACTCATATTCTTTTGTGGTCAGTGCGCCCGCGGGTCAAGGGGTCGGGCAAAATAATATTGAGTACAGTCACACTTCACCGCCGGTGCTAGGCTCAGGGAATGGCCAGCGGCCGGAAACGCGAAGCGCAACGTGGGGTTGCCGAGACCGTCACGGACGGCCGACGGGCGCGCACGCTCGAGACCCGTGGCCGGATTCGCGCGGCCGCCTGGGAGCTCTTCTCCACCCAGGGCTACGAGGCCACCACCACCCAGGCCATCGCCAAGCGCGCCGGCGTGGCTGCGGGCACCGTGTTCGTCCACGCCAGTGACAAGGCAGATCTGCTGTTCCTGGTGATGGACGAGCGGCTCTCGGCGGTGGTCGAGGCGCGCATGGCGGCAGTGCCGCCGGGGCCGCTCCTCTCGCGGCTCCTGTTCGTGTTCGCCGGCATCCTCGAGACGTACGGCGAGAGCCCGGGGGTGGCGGCGGCGTTCGTGAAGAACCTGCCGGGCGCTACCGGACCCAACGCCCAGCGCATGACCAGCACCACCTTCGCGTTCATCTACCGTCTAGGGCTGCTCGTGGAAGAAGCCCAGGCCACCGGCGAGGTTTCCAAGGACGTGCAGCCGATGGCCTGCGCGCAGAACATCTTCGGCCTCTACTTCATGTCGCTCATGGCCTGGCTCTCCGGGCACGCCTCGCTGGAGTTCGTCCTCGATCCGCTCCTCAAGGACTCGCTGGCCCTGCAGATTCGCGGCTTCCGCCCGTAGCGTCCGCCCAGGTCCAGGTACTGCGGAGCCGGTGCCCCGAGCGCACGGTCTCATCGTGTACGTAGCCGGTCTGGCCCTGCTCACGACGCGCGGCGATCTCGGCGGCCACCGCGTAGGGCGCGCCGTGGCGAACGCCCGCGGCAGATGCGAGCTCGGAGCCGTGCGCGGTGAGATCTGCCGGGCCGCGCTCGAGCACCACGAACGCCGCGGCGTCGGCGAGCTCCTCCTTCGGTTCGCCGGGCGTGAGGTGGCGGCCGAAGTGGTGACGCACGAGGAAGTTCTCCTGGTGCGCGACGCCGCCCACGAGCGCGATATCGATGCGGCCGCGCGCCAGGGCCACGGTAGCTTCCTCGAGGGCGTCGTAAAAGGCGGCGAGGCCCGGGTACGTCACGAAGTACGGCCCTTCGATGCCGAAGTTCACCGATACGTGAAAGGCCGGCATGTTCGGCAAGCAGCGAAAGGTGAGGAGCGGATTGGCGCGCGGGTAGCCGACGCGGCTGAAGCGTCCGATGTCGAAGTCGCCAGCCTCGTCGAGGGAAGCCTCGAGCACCGGCACGATGTCCTTCTCCTCGAAGGGAATGTGACCCACCGCCAGGTAGAGCCCCACGCGGGGGCCCAACGGCGCCGCGAGCCCGGCGGCCTCCAGTGCACGTCCGGCGGCCACCACCGCCATGTCGTCCTGGAGCCCCATGTACTTGCGGCTCTTCCGCGACTTGAGGAAGGGCGAGGGATCCACCGCGCCCTCCCGGGCGAACACCCGCGATGCCGACCGCAGGGCGATACCGCTCATGGGATCGGCACCGAGAGCCCGGCGGTCCACAGGCGGTAGAGCGCGCGCCGCTCCTCGTGGACGCGCTCGGAGGCGACCTCGCGCATCATGAAGGTGAGGGTGGCGTGGGCGATGCGTGTATCTTCCACATGTGCCTCCACCTCCACCCGCGCGGCCGCTTCCAGGGTGGTCTGGATGCGGGCGGTGATGCGAATGCGATCGCCGGGGACGGCCGGGCCCTTGAACTTGGCCTTGTCGATCTGCCCGAGGATCGCCCGGCGCACCGGCTTGCCGTCTTCCTTGAGCGTGGCCTCCAGGAGGAGCCCGGCCAGCTGCGCCATGCCCTCTACCAGCAGCGTGCCGGGAAAGATCGGATGCTCCGGGAAGTGATCGTGGAGCGTCTGATCGGTGAGGGTGACGCACTTGATGCCCACCGCGTGCTTGCCGGGGACCAGCTCGGTGACGCGATCGAGGAGAAAGAAGCGCAAGGTCAGGATCTCCGGAGGCGGGTTGCGAGATCGACGAGCCCCTGACGGGTGCCGCGATTGCCGAGCGAGTAGGTGAGGCCCCGGCACGCCGTCCATCAGGCCTGGCAGCCCTCGGCGCCGCGGGCCTTGGCGCGGGCCGCGAGCTCGCCGATGGAGGCCTCGCGCACGTTGCCCACGGGCTGGTCGATCTTCTCGATGCACACCGAGAGGTTGCCCATGTGGTCGATGTTGAAGCTCTGGGCGCCGGCGTCGCACCGGGGCAGGGCCTCGGGGTCTTCCACGAAGGTGCCGAGGTGCTCGAAGTACTCGCGGAAGAAGCGCACGTGCGGGTACTTGCGCCAGAGCGCCGGGAGCGCTCGGAGCGCGGCCGCGTTCGGCGCGCGATCGGACTTTCCCCGGCGAAACCCGGTATTCGAGAGCAGCGTCACCTGGTGACCGACGCCGTAGGCGTGGCTGCGCGCGAAGAGATCTTCGAGCTCTTCGACGTTGTCCTCCATGATGACGGTCATCACGTGCACCTGTCGATCGGGCACCTGGGCGGCGCCGCGAAAGTGCTCGATGGCGCTCCAGGCCCGGGCCGAGGCCCCCGGGAGGCCGCGCTTTTCGTCGTGGCGCGCGGCGCTCGCGAAGTCGATGGAGACGCAGGCGTGGGCGAGGCCGCGATCGAAGAGACCGCGGGCCCGCTCCGGCGTCACCGCCGAGCCGTTGGTGAAGAGCATCGGCAGGTGGCGCTCCCCGAAGGCGGCCACGATGTCGTCAAGATCCTTGCGCAGGAATGGCTCGCCGCCCTCGATGGAGATGAGACACGTGGAGAGCTCCCCGAGCTCCCGGGCGATGCGCCGGTAGTCGCCCGTGGAGAGCTCGTCCTGGGGCTTGGCGGGGTTGGTCCAGAAGTCGCAGAACCCGCAGGTCATGTTGCAGCGGTTCGTCACCTGGAGCAGCACCTGCAGCGGTTTGTTGCGGAGAACGCCCCACAAGAAGCGTGCATCCTTCACGGAATCGGCGAGGCGCTTCCGTCGCTCCGGAGGCGCGAGCCTCACCGGAACGACCATCCGCTCATGACCTGCGCGCCCAGGCGCTCGCCAGCGTCGCGGAGGACCTTGCCGACGTCGCGGTACTCGGCGAGCAGATCGCCGATTTCGCCCACGACCTTCTCGATGTCCTCCACCTCGGCGGTGAGCGGCGGCGAGAGCTTGAGCACGTTCCATTGCTGCGAGGCCGGCTGGCAGATGATGCCGCGCTCGAGGAGCCGGACCGAGAGCCACTGCCCGAACACGCGCTTCGACACCTGCGACACCACGCCCGGAAGGAGGCGGTTCAAGATGCCCTGGCTGGTGGGGCCGAGCTCGAGCGCCACCAGGAGGCCGCGGCCCCGGACGTCGCGCACCAACGGGTGGCCGGCGGTGACCTCACGCAGCCTGCGCACCAGGAGATCGCCGTGGTCCTTGGCGCGCCGGGCGAGATCCTCTTCCGACGTGAGCCGCAAGACCTCCCGCGCCACCGCGCACGAGAGCGCGTTGCCCGAGTAGGTGGAGCCGTGGAGATCGAAGCGCTCCATGGATCCGTAGGCTCGCTCGTGGACCTCGGTGCGGGTGAGCGTGGCCGAGATGGGAACGAGGCCGCCACCGAGGGCCTTGCCGAGCACCAGCACGTCGGGGACGAAGCCTTCCTGCTCGTAGGCGAAGAGGGAACCCGTGCGGCCCATGCCGGTCTGCACCTCGTCGAGCACCAGGAGCGCGCCGTGCTGGGTGCAGAGCCGCTGCGCGTCGGCCAGGTAGCCCTTCGGCGGTAGCACCACGCCGGCCTCCGCCTGGATCGGCTCCACCAGGAACGCGGCGACCTTGTGGGCTTTCAGCGCGGCCTCGAGCGCCTTGAGATCGCCGAAGGGAATCTGCCGGCACTCGGGCACCAGCGGCTCGAAGGGATCGCGCATGCGACCCTGGCCCATGACGCTCAAGCTCCCGAGGTTGGTGCCGTGGTAGCCGCCCTTGCAGTAGAGGAGCGTGGGCCTTGCGGTGGCGGCGCGTGCGAGCTTGAGGCCGGCCTCGACCGCTTCGCCACCGGAGAGCGAGAACATCGAGATGGTGAGCGGATGGGCCACCGCGGCGAGATCGCGCGCCAGCTCCGCGGCGCCCACCTGCGGGCCGGTGTGCATGAGGTTCGGCACGTCGGTGCCCAGGAACGCGACGATGGCGTCCTTCAGTGCCTGTGGGTTGTGCCCCAGGTTCGCCGAGCCGAAGGCCGCGAGAAAGTCGACGTAGTCGCGCCCCTCGGAGTCGGTGAGGTGCATCCCGCGCGCCCGCTCGAAGACGCGGCCGTACCCGAAGGCGCCCAGCAGACGCACGAAGGCCGGGTTCACGTGGGTGGCGTAGAGCTGAACCGAAGGATGCAAGGTACACCTTTGCGAAGAATCCGAGCGTCCTGCGCTCGCTGACCCAGCAAGGTACACAAGGTGCGGAGAAGAAACACCCTCCGCGCTGCACGCATCGCACCCTTCGTACCATGAACACGCCCGCGTCCGCCTTCGCGGGCTACGGACCGGCCATTTCGCGCGGGTTCGTCGCGGCATGGCGGTTGCGTTACGGCGCGTGCGCTCGCGACTCTCCGCGAGCCTCAGCTTTGCGTTCAGGGGTCGGCGTTCGGTCCACCGGCTTTCGGGAGCATCCGCCGGGCCAGAAGCTCGACCAGCAGGAACGTCGCGAGGCTCGCCGATACGAGGAGCGCCAGATAGCGCGCGTGGCTCGGAAATGTGCCCTCCCATCCGGAGGGCACGCGGAATACCAGGTTCACATTGGCGGCCGCCGGCGTCGCCAGCCGAGATAGCCCGAGGACCGCCAACGAGAGCAGGAAGGCGCGCAGGTAGCTGCGGCGCGGATAGCCGGTGCGGAAGAGAATGCCCAGACCCAGGCCCAGGCTCCCGAGATGGGTGAGGATCGACGTGACGAAGAGCTCACCACCGCCGCATACGTCGAGGAGCCAAAGCGGCGCCCCGAACACCAGCCACGACACGCCGATGGCCACCACCCGCGGCCTTCGGGCGATGCCCCCGAGGCCCACGAGCAGCGCGGCGAGCGTGCACATCCACAAGACGTCCGGCGCGCGGCCGGCGAGCAGGTGCCGCCCCGCATGGGCCGCGAAGAACCCGAGCGAGACCAGGCCGAAAAGCCGGCTGCGGGCGCTCGCCTGGTTCACCACGTCGGGGCTCGTCGCTGGCTCTGACACTGCGTCTTCTCTCGGCTCGTCTGTATCAGACGCGCGCGCCTCGCCAGCTGTGAAATCCTCGCGCGACTGATACCTTCGCCCTCATGGAGTATGGTCCCGGCGAGTACGGGCTCCTCTTTGGCGTGGCGGAGCCCGGGTGGGAGGCCATCGCGCCACGCGTCCTGCGCCCGCGCCGCCCGGCCCTCGCGCGGGCGCTCGCGGTCGCCTTGGGCCTCTCCGCAGAGGAAGTGCAACGCGTCATGGCGGGAGAGCTCGACGCGCTGCTCTCGGCTCGCCACCGGGACATCTGGACCAGCACGTCCGCCGCGGAACGCGAGGCCGAGCTCGCGCGCGAGACCCAGTGGGTGCGCGACCGCCTTGCGCGCGCAGTCGACTCCGTCTCCGATGCGTGGACGCAGCTTGTGCCGGCCGCGTGGAGCGGGGACCATCGACGGTGGTTCGTCGGAGAACGAGTGCGTCCCTCCGTCGAGGTCGACGGACCGGCGCTGCGCGTGGCTTGGACCGCG
>JABFRG010000469.1 GCA_013141295.1 Polyangiaceae bacterium | reverse complement strand
CCCCATAGCGCCACCTGCACCGCCTCGCACGCCGCTTCGGGCTCGTTCAACAAGGCTTTCGACCGGCGCGCGGGCCACCAGCGACGGCCACGCAGTCACTCGCGGCCGGGCGAAAGCCTTCCTGTTCCCGCGCCGCGAAGAGCCGAGGTAGGATGCGACAATGACCCCGGAGAACCGGAACAAGCTGGAGGCCCGCGTCACGACCGCCGCCGATGCTGCGCTGCAAAGGCAGGGCTACGTGAGCGCCATCGACGTCCTCAGGGGCATTGGCTGGCTCGACCAATCGACGCTCAAGCGATGGAAGCAGGGGCAGGTGCGGCACCTCGAGGGCGGCATGCAGGCCAACCTGGCGCGCATTGCCGAGGCCATGAAGTTGTTTCGCGGGTGGGCAAACGCAAAGGGG
Organism: Polyangiaceae bacterium; assembly: GCA_013141295.1. Lineage (GTDB taxonomy): Bacteria > Myxococcota_A > Polyangia > Polyangiales > Polyangiaceae > JABFRG01. The sequence goes on along the minus strand of JABFRG010000469.1, from coordinate 2,353 downwards.
CTATTGCCCAGCGAAACGGCCTACGTCGCGAAATCGTCTGCGCGCCCCAAGCTACGTTTCAGCGTGAGCGGCGACGAAGGCATCGAGCGCAACTACCGAACGCACTGGGTCTCTCCCGAGCTCTCGGCGAAGAAGCGCGAGCGCATCGAGGCCGCTGCCAACCGGCCACCCGAGCTGGTGGTCGTCCTGCCGCTGGACCCGGAATGGAAGTGTCACCGCTGCGGTGGCACCGGCGACTTCCTCATCATGGAGGACCCGGGGCCGTCGTGCCTCGAGTGCGCCGGGCTCGGGGACCTGGTGTATCTACCGGCGGGCGATGCGAACTTGAGCCGGCGCGCGAAGGCGAAGAGCGAGGTGCACGCTGTCGTCGTCCGCTTCAGCCGCACCCGCAAGCGCAACGAACGTCAGGGCCTCCTCGTGAAGCCCGAGGCGCTGCGCGAAGCCGAGTCCGAGCTCGGGTAGCGCCACGCCCGACCTGGGCTCACGATTCCGTGGCATCTCCGGCCCCGCTCGTGCAAGATCCGCCATCGATGCCGAAGACCTTCACGATCCCGAGCCACCAACCGGCCTTGCAGCTCGCCGGCGCACGCCATGCTTGAGCTCCTGCGCCTCAAGAATGTCGGACCTGCAGCGCACCTCGAGCTCGATTTTGCGAAGCGGCTCAATGTGCTGACCGGTGACAATGGCCTGGGCAAGTCGTTCGCCCTCGACGTTGCATGGTGGGCGCTCACGCGCACCTGGGCGGGCAACGTCGCGATGCCCACACGCGAGGGGAAGGCAACGATTGAGTACCGCGTGACCGGCAAGACCGGTCCGGCAAAGCCGGTCACCTCGCAGTTCCGGCGCGAGGACGCCACTTGGCCGATAAGCGCAAATCGACCGTCGATGCCGGGGATCGTCGTGTACATCCGCATCGACGGCGGGTTCTCGGTTTGGGACCCCGCGCGCAACTACTGGCGTAACGACCCGGGAAGACCGGCCGCGTACCACTTCACTGCCGACAACGTATGGGACGGGCTGGACCTCGATGGCGTGAGAGTGTGCGAAGGCCTGGAGCGAGACTGGGTGAGCTGGCAGGAAGGTCGGAAGCCTCAGTTCACGAGCCTCGAGAAGGTCCTGGCGGTGCTGTCTCCTCCTGCGGAGCTGTTGCGGCCCGGCCCGCCGCGGCGTCTCTTCCTCGGCGAGGGGCGCGACCGTCCGACCCTGCTCATTGGCGGGCACGAGGTACCGGTGGCGCTTGCCTCGGCAGGAATTCGTCGTGCTCTGGCGCTCGCTTACTTCCTGGTCTGGGCTTGGCACGAGCACCAGGTTGCTGCGCGTCTTCTCGGCAAGGCGCCGGAGAAGCGGTTCGTCGTTCTGTTCGACGAGCCGGAGACGCATTTGCACCCACGCTGGCAGCGCCAGGTTCTGCCCAGCGTGCTGCAAGCCGTGCGCGGGCTGCACGGCAGCTCGACTGGAGAGCCGCAGCTCATCGTAGCTACTCATGCCCCACTGGTGCTCGCTTCGCTCGAACCTATCTTCGACCCTGCACAGGACGAGCTCTTCCACCTCCTGCTCCGTGACGGAAAAGTCTCTGTCGAAAGTGGGATGTGGGCAAAGCAGGGTGACGCCAGCAGCTGGCTGGTGTCCGACGTGTTCGGTTTGGAGCAAGCACGGTCCTCGGAGGCGGAGGTCGCCATCGAGGCTGCGGAGGCATTGATGCGAGGAGAGAGGACCGAGGCTCCTGGGCTTGGCACGAAGCAAGCGATCCACGCCGCACTCAAGCGCCTCCTTCCCGCTCACGACGAGTTTTGGCCGCGATGGATTGTCACGACGGGGGCGGCACCGTTGACGAAGCCGCGCCGAAAGGCGGCGAAGCGGTGATCCGCGTCGCGCCCGTGAAGGAGCCCAAGACCTTCGACCGCTCTGCACGGAAGCCGGGGGCCAAGTGGCTCCGGGAGAACCCCGGCGCAGCGCGGCCGAAAGACCTGTGGTCGCCCCACCTCGCTGCGCTCGCCAGCGGGTTCAAGAATCTCTGCGCCTACGCGGCGATGCTCGACCCCACGGGCGGGTCGGTGGACCACTACCTGAGCTTTCGAAATTACCCAAAGCTTGCCTACGAGTGGTCCAACTACCGCTTTGCGTCACAGACGCTGAATGCGTCGAAGCGTACTGCGGACGACGCAGTGCTCGACCCGTTCCAGGTTGGCGACGGCTGGTTCGAAATCATCCTGCCGTCGCTTCAGATGCGCGTGACCCGCAAGGTGCCCGCGAAACTGCGCCGCAAGGCAGAATTCACGCTAGAACGGCTCAAGCTCCGGGACGGCGAGAAGATCATCCGCTGGCGGCAGAGGTGGTACGAGCTCTACACGTC
>JABFRG010000437.1 GCA_013141295.1 Polyangiaceae bacterium | reverse complement strand
GCTGGAAGCGGAGGCCTTCTTCGCGGCCGTGGGCAAGGTGGTGACCCTCGACGAGAACCTCCTCGACGCCGTCACCGGCCTCTCCGGCAGCGGCCCCGCGTACATCATGCTCATCATCGAGGCGCTCGCCGACGGCGGCGTGAAGGTCGGCCTGCACCGCGACACCGCGCTGCTCCTCGCCGCGCAAACGGTCTTCGGCTCTGCCAAGCTGCTCCTGGAAACGCAGGAGCACCCGGGGCGGTTGAAGGACATGGTCACCAGCCCCGGCGGCACCGCCATCGCCGGCTTGCACACGCTGGAGTCGGGGGCTCTGCGCAAGACGCTCATCGACGCGGTGGAGGCCGCCACCAAGCGCGCGGAAACGCTGGGCGAGCAAATGACCGAGAAAATGCGCCTGAAATAGCGTGCTACGCTGAAAGACCACCGTAAGGAGATCCCATGCGCGTTCGAAGCGGACTCGACAAAGCAATCACGGCGCTCTCGGCCGCCGGCGGCGTGGCCCACATCGCGTTCTTCTCGCTGTTCGGCTACCGAAGCTTCGCCGGAAGCGGCTTCGGTCGCGTCGCCAACATCGTCTTCGCGGTCCTCGCCGGGGTGGGCTTCGTGGCCAACTTCGTCGGGTTCTCGCTGGTTCGTCATGGCGGCCGCTGGGGCGCGAAGAAGATCGGCATTCTGTCGGTGGCGCTCTCCACGCTCATCGCCGCGGTGCTCCTCGCGGCCGCGTCGTTCTTGTCCACGTAGCGCCCTGGCGATGACCCAGCTCGGTCCCATCGCTGCGAGCGACCCCGCGCTGCGCACCTGGCTCGCCGCGTCCGAGGTGTTCGACATCGAGGCCTTCACCGAGCAGGTGCTCCCGCCGGCCTGGGGCGGTGTGCGCGCGCGCATTCTCGAGAGCGGCGCTACCATGAGCGCAGTGCCGTGCGGCTGGGCGCCGCGATGGACGCCGGTGCCGCCCACCCAGCGCATCGGCCGGTGTGATGACGAGTCGCGCATGCGCAGCATCATCTTCCGCGTGCACGACTGTCTTCACCAGCTGTGGGGGCTGCCGCACCCCGGCGATCTCGAATCGATCGAGGACGCGCGCGACTACAAGAAGGCGCAGATGTGCGGCGAGATCGTGGTGTTGACGCTCACCGAGCTCGTCTACGCGAAGTGGCTGCACGAGCGGTTTCCCGAGCTGCGCGCATGGATCGACGGGCGCTGCGCGGTGCCGATGACGCGGGGCGTGCTCCAGGGCAAGAGCACGCTGCAGATGGCGCACCGGGTCGACGAGCTCCTCCACAAGGGGTGGACCGCGCGCTGGGCCCGCGAAGACCCGGAGACCGCCGCCTGGGTCGCCTACTACCGCCCCATGCTCCAGCGCGATCGCGACATGATCGACCGCTGCTGGGCGGCCATGAAGGCCGAGCCGGATTGGATTCGTACCGGTCTCGCGGGGGCGCCGCACGCGCGCTTCGCCAGCTCCCTCACCGGCCTCGAGCTCACCACGTGGATGGTGACGGACTTCGAGCAAATCCTGTGCACCGCGCCTTCGCCGGACCGAGCGCTGGTGGACTGGAACCGCGAGCGGCGATCGAGAATCGTGCTGCCCGCCGGGTGGCCGGTATGACCCGCATGTTCGCCGACTTGCGGGCCGAGCTGGACGCGCTGCCGGAGGTCGCGGTGGTGGCGGTGGGTGGTCTGCCGGTCTTGCTCCGCGACGGCGCGCACTGGCTCGTGGGCATCGAGGCGACCCCGGAGTCGGTGGCGGAGCAGCTGAAGCTCGGCCTCGGATTGGGTGCAGTGCTCACGTATCGCAACCCCAAGGGCAAGAGCCTGGGGGAGCTGGGCGACATGTGTCTTCGGCAAGGGCACCTGTGGACGGCGCACGTGCTGTCGCTCACCGTGGCGCTCGACGGCGCTCCTTTGGCGGTGCGCAACGCGTTCGCCTTCGACCGACGATTTCACCTCTCCTGGGTGGAGCGGGAGGTGGCCGGCGAAACCTGCACCTTCACCGCGACCGCGAGCTTGCGGGAGTGGCACCGCATCGTGGGCTACGCCGGCGACGCATCGTTCCGCGCCGATCAGCGGGAGTGGTTCGCCAAAGTCGGCGCCCTCCTCGCGCCGCTTCTCGCGCAATAGCCGCCTGGTCCGGCTCCTCGCCCGCGAAGCGCTCGCCATTGGGCTGGTCTGAGCCTGTGACGCTACGCTTTGGAGCTTTTGGCCACTCTCGCGGGTGGGGCCGTCCCCGCGCTCGTGGGGACGATACCGGCAGACATCGCAGCCAGGAGGCCACTGCGCGCGATTCAGATCTCCAGGCCGTCGCTTCTTTTGCCCGGCCTGCCGGGGCGGACGGTGGCGGGTTCGAGGTGCCAAGTTGGGCGCGCAACGTGCATTCAGGAGGCACGGGCGAGCGCCAGGGTGTGATGAGCCCAATGGCGAGCGCGGAGCGCGAGGGGCGGTGGAGGGGACGGAGGTGGGCCCTTCGTTGCAACGAACTGACAATCGGGTAGGGAGCCTCCGGATTTTCCCATCGGCCCCCTCCCACACCACCGGACGTGCGGGTCCGCATCCGGCGGTTCAGTGAGTTGAGGTGTTGGCGAGCCTCGGCACCCCGAGAGCGTCGAAGTGGCTGTTCGGAAGGGCTACGTTGAGGTCCGCCTGCGAGCTTCTCCACCAGCGGCCGACGTTGGCCGCGACGCGGCGGGCATCTCGCGGGGCAACGCCTCGCTTGATGAGCTCCCGACAGATCGTGGGGCCTCGTTTCCACTGCCTGAG
>JABFRG010000331.1 GCA_013141295.1 Polyangiaceae bacterium | reverse complement strand
CGGCGGTGGTCCTGGGCCATCTGGGCAAGAAGGCCGTCGCCTTCGTCGCCGACGAGGACGCGCGGTCGATCATCGCCGTCGACATCGAGACCAAGGCCGAGCTCGCACGGACCAAGCTCGCCGGCGCCCCGTCGGCAATGGTGGGCGACGCGGACGGCAGCCTCCTGGTCCTCCTGCGGGACCGCGGCGAGGTGGTGGCGCTCGAGGCCGACGACGAGAGCGGTCGGCTCACTACGCGCTGCGCCGCCGGAGCTCCCGGCGATGCGATCGGCATCGCCCGAAACGGGAGCACCGTGGCCATCACCGGCGGATTCAGCCGAACGCTGGCGATCCTCGACGCGCAGACCCTTGCCACGTCGCGCACCGTGGACGTACCGCGGGAGCCCCGCTCGGTGGTGCTCTCGGACGACGGGGCGAGCGCGTTCGTCTCGCACGCGGTGGGCTCGGCGCTGAGCCATGTGGACCTTCGCACCGGCAAGGCCACCACCATTCCCATGCGCGGGGCCGATCGCCGCGTCGCGATGATGCGCAAGCTCCAGAAGATGCAGATGGCGGCTTTGCGCAAGCAAAGGGGGACGGCCTCGGCGGCCTTGCTGCGGCAGCTCGAAGCGGGCGACAACGCGGACACCGCCGGGCAGATCACGCGTCCATCGTGTCAGGGGTTCGCCCTCACGCGGGCCATGGACGGCCGGCTCGTGGCGCCGCAGGTGTTCGTGGACCCGGGCGATCCCGACCAGAACCCCGACGGCTATGGTGATCCCAACACCCCCACCGAGAGCCCCAGCGTGGCGGTGGTGGACGAGGCGACGCGCCAGGCGGTGCCGGCCTCGCTCCTCGTCCGCGAGCGCAACCAGCTGGTGGACCCGCGGGATGGTCGACCGGAGTGCCTCTTGCCCCGCGCCGCCGCGGTCGACCCCAAGACGGGGTCGCTGCTCGTCACCTGCTTCGGCATCGACACGCTGGTGGCCTACGACGCGGCCTCCCCCACGCCGGTGGCCTCCGAGCGCAAGCGCTGGATCGTCGGCTCCGGTCCGGTAGGCGTCGCCGTGGACTCGCAGGGCGGGCGCGCGGTGGTGTGGTCGCAGTTCGATCGCACCCTGAGCGTGGTGAGCCTCGATCTCACCCCCACCGACGAGCGCTCTTCGCGCCCGCCGCTCGCTCCGCGCATCGCCCTCGGCGCCCTCCCGCCAGCCGAGAGGCCGACCCCCGAGTACTCGCTCGGGCGCATTCTCTTCCACGCCGCCAGCGACGTGCGCATCGCCCAGGACGGACGCGCCTGCGCTTCGTGCCATCCGGACGGTCGTGACGACGCCATCACCTGGGCCACCCCCGAAGGGCCTCGCCGTTCGATCATGCTCGCCGGGCGCATCCAGAAGAGCGCGCCGTACTCGTGGAACGGCACCGCGCCGGATCTCCACACGCATATCTCGCACACCTTCGAGCGGCTCGGCGGCACCGGCCTGCGAAGCATCGAGCTCGACGCGCTCGGCGAGTACATCACCCACCTGGCGGCCCCTGCCGCGCTCCACGCCGACGAGGCCAAGGTCGCCCGCGGCGACGCGCTGTTCCACGCGAAAGAAGCGGGCTGCGCCACCTGCCATCGGGATCAAGCGCAGCTGGCCGACGGCGCGGTGCACAACGTGAAGAGCCGCGCCAAGAGCGATCGCGGCGACGCCTTCGACACCCCGTCGCTGCACCTCATCGGCGGAACCGGTCCGTGGTTCCACGACGGTCGCTACGCCACGCTGCGCGACCTCATCCGCGGCAGCGACGGCACCATGGGCCACACCAAGCACATCTCGAACGAGGGCGACCTCGAAGCCCTCGAAGCCTACCTGAGGACCCGATGAACATGATCCGTCGTTCGCTGCTCGTCGTCACCGCGCTGGGGGCCGCCGCCGCCGTCGCCTCCCCTGCCCCGGAGGCGCACGCCGACAGCAAGCCGGAGTCGCCTCGCGTGGTCTTCTCGTCGCTCCCCACCGGCACGCTCAGCTCGCCCCCGCAGAACGCGCCGGCCCGCATCGGGGCCCAGGAGCACGCCGATGGCTTCGTCGTCATGCCCGGCCCACCGACCTCGCAGATGGCGGTGGTCGCCGGCGGCAAGGCCAAGGGCGCCGCCTCGGGCTTCGACTTCTCGAAGTTCCCCCGCGACGCCTGCTACTCCAACGTCTCCCGCGGCCGCGGCATGTTCGACGAGAACACGCCGCTGCAATGGCCGGAGGACCTGGAGGCGCCCGCGATGCTCCAGACGTCGACCGTGGGCGGCGCCCCCAAGGTGCAGGCGATGCACGCCGAGCGCCTGGTCATCAACGGCGACCGCGCGGTGCTCGAGACCCGCGACGCCTGGGTAGACCCGCTCACCCGCGGCGCGCGCCTGGTCAAGAAGACGGACCTGCCCATGGTCCGCGTGGCCTCGCTGGTGGGCGGCGTCTCGGTGTTCGCGAGCCGCGGCGAAGGGCACGTACAGTTCGTGGTGCACGCGCCCAAGCGAGGCCAGAGCGGCGGCTGGGGCGCGGGGCTCCTCGCGGAACGGAGCGACGGCGAGAGCGCCAATTCCCAGCAGTGCAATCACCTGCGGGTGGGGCTCTCGGCGGCCAAGGGCGAGGCCGACAGCGCCACCGTGCAGCTCCAGGTGGTGCTGGCCGACGAGCCTTCGCAGACGCCGCAAGCGCTGCAGCTTCAGGCGATGTCGCAGTCACCGGTGCAGATGCGCGAGCTACGGGTGCGCGAGATGGCGGTGCACCTCTCTTCGAGCTGGCTCTCCAAGGACGAAGCCCCGGTGCTCTCGGTGGTCGCCGGGTGGCGGAGCCGCGAGCGCAAGGAGCAGTCGTTCACCCAGGATTGAGAGTCCGCACTTCGGCCAGGAGCGTCCCGTCCTCGAGCAGCGTCGAGATCGCCTCGATGTCGGTGTAGAGTACACGGTCGCCGTCCATCTTGGCCACGCTGCGACGGATGCAGCCGAGCGCAGCTCCCACCGCGCGGCTCGGCTTGAGCGGCGCACGGGCGTCGACCCCGGCCGCCGCGACCATGAGCTCGATGGCCAGGCAGTTGCGCACGTTGGTCACCACCTCGGCCAGCTTCTTGGCGCTGATGCTGCCCATGCTCACGTGGTCCTCGCGGCCGGCGGAAGAGGGAATGGAGTCCACGCTGGCCGGGTGGCAAAGCACCTTGTTCTCCGACACCAGCGAGGCCGACGTCACCTGGGCGATCATGAAGCCCGAGTGCAGCCCGCTGCCGGCAGCAAGGAACGGCGGCAAGCCGCTGGAGAGCGCCGGGTTCACCAGCTGCTCCACCCGCCGCTCGCTGATGTTCGCCAGCTCCGCCACCGCCATGGCCGCCAGATCCAGGGCCAGCGCCAGCGGCTGCCCATGGAAGTTGCCGCCGCTGAGGACGCTCATGGACTCGCCGTCGACGAACACGCTGGGGTTGTCGGTGACGCTGTTGACCTCGCGTTCGAGCACGGCCCGCACGAAGGCGAGCGCGTCGCGCGAGGCGCCGTGCACCTGGGGCATGCACCGCAAGGAATATGCATCTTGCACGCGTCCGCAGTCCTTGTGGCTCTCGGCGATCTCGCTGTCGGCCAGCAGCGCCCGCAGGTTCTCCGCCACCCGGATCTGCCCCGGATGCGGCCGCAGCGCGTGGAGCCGGGCGTCGAAGGGCACCGACGTACCCTTGAGCGCCTCGAGGCTCATGGCGCCGGCCACGTCGGCAGCCTCGGCCAGGCGCTCCGCGGCGAGAAGCGACAGGGTGCCGATGGCGGTCATGTACTGCGTGCCGTTGATGAGCGAGAGGCCCTCCTTGGCTTCCAGCACCAGGGGCGCGATGCCCTCCCGCGCCAGCGCGCCGGCCGCGGGCTCTCGCGCGCCGCCCTCGCCGATGACGTCGCCCTCACCCAGCATCGCCAGCGCCAGGTGCGCCAGCGGCGCGAGATCGCCGGAGGCCCCCACCGATCCCTGGCTGGGGATGCGCGGGTGCACGCCGGCGTTGAGCATCGACACCAACGTGTCCACCACCAGCTCGCGGACGCCCGAGTGCCCGAGCGCCAGCACCTGGGCCCGGAGCACCATCATGGCGCGCACCACCGGCACCGGAAGGTCGGGTCCCACGCCGGTGGCGTGGGAGCGAATGAGATTACGCTGCAGCGCTTGCACGTCCTCGGCGCGAATGCGCGTTTCGCTCAGCGCCCCGAAGCCGGTGTTGATGCCGTAGACCGCCGGAGCCTCGTCGCCCCGCGCGAGGAGCGCGTCCACGGCGCGCCGGGAGCCCGCGACGCGGGTCCGCGCCTCGGCATCCAACGCGACCTTGGCCCCATGTCGAGCGACCTGTTCCAAATCCGAGAGCGAGAGCGGCTGGCCGAGGAGGATCATGAGCCTCCGGTCTTACTCGATTTTTCGTGCGCCGCGCGACTGGATGGCCCGGTCCTTTTGGGGCGTGCCGCAACGCATGCGGGGGGTAACCCCCGGAACGCAGAGCGCGCACGAAATTGTTACGTGCGGCCCGTTCTTCGCACCGCGAAGGCCCGCGCACACTCGCGGAAAAACTTGAAAATCCCGGAAAATCAATCAAGGTTGCGACGCACCAATGCTCCGCTATCGCGCTGACCTCCGCCCCCTCGCCTTCAACGCCCTCTACTTCGGGATGCTGGCCACGGCCTTCCTCCTGAAGGACGTTCACCTGGCGGTGTACGTCGCGCTGTTCCTGGGCCTCTGCGTCACCGCCTTCCAGGGCGCAGTGCAGACCCACAACGCGGTGCACAGCCCGGTGTTCAAGAGCAAGCCGCTCAACAAGATCTACCAGGTCGTCCTCACCATGACCTACGGGCACCCGGTGAGCGCCTACGTGCCAGGGCACAACCTCTCGCACCACAAGTACACGCAGACCCGGAAAGACGTCATGCGGACGAGCCGCGCTCGCTTCCGCTGGAACCTGCTCAACGGCCTCTTCTTCTTCTTCCTGACGCTGCCCAACATCACGCGCGCCGACTCCACGTACACCAAGGTCATGCGCACCCGGCACCCGCGCTGGTTCCGGCAGGCGATGATGGAGCTGGCCGCGCTGTGGATCGTGCAGCTCTCGCTCTTCGCCCTCGACTGGCGCAAGGCCCTGGTGTTCTGGTTCGTCCCGCACATCTACGCGGCCTGGGGCATCGTCACCATGAACCTGCTCCAGCACGACGGCTGCGACGAGACCACCGAGTACAACCACTCCCGGAACTTCGTGGGTGGCCTGGTGAACTGGTTCGTGATGAACAACGGCTTCCACACCGTCCACCATCACAAGCCGGGTCTGCACTGGAGCCTCACCCCCGAGGCCCACGCCCGCGACATCGCCCCGCACATCCACCCGAACCTCGACCAGAAGTCGCTCCTGTCGTTCATCGTGTACACGTTCCTCCTGAACCACCGGGAGCGGTTCGACGGGGGCGTGCTGGTGCTTCCGGAAGAGGGACCGGACGAGGAGTGGATTCCGGACCCGAAGGTCACCGCCCTCGATCTGGGTGTAGAGTCCATCGATGTCGGAAACGACCAGCTCGCCGACTACGTCGCGCACCGCCCGCAGCACGTCGAAGCCAACTGATCCTCAGGGCAGCAGCTTGAAGGTCACGTCGTAGGGGCGCTGCTCGGGGGCGGCGCTCTCGAGCCACGCGTGACCGGTGCGCCCCACGTCGAGGCCCAGCAGCACCGGCTCTCGGGCGGCGCCCGCATCGGCGGCCACCTCGAGGAGCGTCCGGCGAAAGCAGCCGGGATGTCCAGGGGCGAACGCGTCGACCCAGGCGACGGCCCAACGGAGGCTCCGGCGGTCCTCGGGCCCGCGTAGGCTGGCGGAACGACCGACGGCGCGCGCACCCGCAATGCTCTCTTCTGGAGAGCGGCCGCGGAGCAACCGTTCGACCGGCGGGAGGACCCGCAGTACCGCGCCGAGCTCTCCCCGCGCGGCGGGCGCATGCGGAGCGCTCGCGGCCCCGGGCTCGAGGACGAAGCGGTCCCAGCGTCGGTGCCCCAACGCGAAGCCCGCCTCGTACGCCTCGCCGGTGACATCCTCGGTGCGGAAGAAACGATGGAGGCCGTCGCTGCGATCGCCCTCCTCCGCCGTGCGGACGCCGAGCCGCGCGATGACGCGCCGGAGGCCATCGACCACCAGGTGCCCGGGAAGCGCGCCGTCCTCGGTGGCGCGCACGTCGACCACCAGCTGACCCCGCTGCGCCAGGGCGCCCAGGCACCGCCGCAGGAGCGCCACTCGCGCGGACCGACCCGAGGTGCCCTCGTACACGCCGCGCGGGAGAAACAGCACCGAAACCGGCGCGGACGGCAGCGGCTCGTCGGCCGCCCGCAGCACCCAGGCTTGGTGCGGGCCCGGCGCCGCATCGGGCAGCGCTATCCCCACGCGCGACTCGGCCGGGAGCCGGAGCTCGGCGAGCAGACGCGGCAGGCGGTCCCACATGCGCTGAGGTAAGCAAACCGCACGCCGGAAGGACAAGGGGATTGCGTGCCCGCGCACGCGAAAGTAGGTTCCCCAGCGATGCGCTATTTCGTCAACCTCGACCCCGAGAACCCCAACGACGTGCCGCTGCAGGTGGACGTTCAAGAGCTCCCCTCGGGCGCGCTCGAGGTGAGCGTCGACGGAAAGCCGGTGAGCGTGGACGTGGCCGACCTAGGCACCCAGCTCTCGGTGCGTATCGACGGCAAGGTCGTCGACCTCACCACCGAAGGCACCCCGCCGGATCTGGGCGCCGTGGCCAGCGGGCACCGCTCGTACGTGCGCGTGCAGAGCGAGCGCTTTCGCGCCGCCGAAGCAGCGCGCAAGACCAAGGGTGGCGGCTCCGAGCTCCTGGTGAAGAGCCCCATGCCGGGCCGCGTGGTGAAGGTGATGGTCGCCGTCGGCGACGAGGTGGCGCCGGGCCAAGCGCTCTTCGTGGTGGAAGCCATGAAGATGGAGAACGAGGTCAAGGCCAAGACCAAGGGCCGCGTGGCCGAGGTGATGGTGGTGGCGGGCGCCACCGTCGAGGCCAACGCCAAGCTGCTTCGCTTCGAAGGATGAAGCGCGTTCGGCTGGCGTTCACGCCGACGCCGATCGTGCACTCGGCGGCGCTCGACGCGCTGGTGGGCGCGAAGGTCTTCGTCAAGCGCGACGACATGACCGGCGGCGCCGAGGCCGGTAACAAGATCCGCAAGCTCGAGTACCTGGTGGCGGAAGGGCAAGCGCGCAGCGCCAACGTGCTCCTCACCTGCGGCGCCGTGCAGTCGAACCACGCCCGCGCCACCGCCATCGTGGCGGCACGCCTGGGCCTCCGCGCGATTCTCTTCCTGCGCACCGGCGAGGGCCCCACCAGCGTGGAGACGCCAGCGCCCAAGGCCGCCCTGCCGACCGCCGGCAACGCGCTCCTCGATCGTCTGGTGGGGGCCGAGATTCGCCTGGTCTCGGCGGCCGAGTACGCCACCCGCGACACCTTCCTGGAGGCCGAGGCCGAGCGCCTGCGAGGCCGCGGTGAGCGGCCCTACGTCATTCCCGAAGGCGGCTCGAACGGTCTGGGCGCGCTGGGATACGTGCAATGTGCACGCGAAGTTCGCGAACAGGTGGACCTCGGCCTGGTGGACGGCGCCAAGGCCCGCGCCTTCGCCTTCGACGAAGTTGCCGTGGCCTGCGGTTCCGGCGGGACGGTGGCCGGTCTGGCCCTCGGCGCGCCCCTCGCACGCCTGGCGCCGCGGGTGCGTTCGGTCTCGGTGTGCGATGACGCCGGCTACTTTCGGCGGGTCGTCGGCCGCATCGTCCATCAGGCGCGCGGCTACGACGACACCTTGCAGGCCGAGGCCGAGCTCTGCTTCGACGACGCCGCGCTCGGCCCTCGCTACGGCGCCATGAGCGACGATCAGCGCGCATTCCTGGTGCGCATCGCCCGGGGCACCGGGCTACTCCTCGATCCGGTGTACTCCGGCAAGGCGCTCTACGCGGTGCATCTCGCGGCGAAGCGTGGTGAGCTCTCGCCCGAGTCGCGTGTACTCTTCATCCATACCGGCGGCCTGCCGGGCCTCCTGGCGGAGGGCGCCGCGTTCGCAGGAGAGCTATGAGCCCCCTGCGCGACACGGTGCGGGTCGGCCTCTGGGGGGCCGCCATCTGCGTGGTGTGGGCCATCATCGGGCGCTTCCTGCAGGAGAACGCGCTGGCCAACACTGCCGCGCAGGCGGTGTTCTCCGAGTGGGCCTGCGGGCGCCTGGGCGTGGCCTGGAGCGATCCCCTGCGCGATCCTCCGGAGCCGCGCGCCATCGCCGGCCGCGTGCTCCGGGGCGTCATCCTGGGGCTCGGCGCCTCGGTGGTGGTGCTGGCGGTGGCCACCGTGAGCGGCGCCGCCAAGGTGGTGTCGGTGCATGGCTCGCTGTCCCCGCTTGCGGTGGGCCTCGCAGTGGCCGCCTTCTCCGCCATGCGCAGCGAGCTCGTGGAGCACGGCCTCGTGTTGCGTCTCCTCGCCCCGGTGAAGAACGAGCCGGTGAAGATCGCCGTCTGCGCGCTGGCCTCCGGCGCCGTGGCCTTCGGCATGTCGGTGCAAGCGACGCCGAGCGAGATCGCCGCGACCACCGCCGCTGGCGCGGCCTTCGGTACATTGTGGCTCACCGAGCGCGGCGCCTGGGTGGCGTGGGGCGCCCGGGCCGCGTGGATCTTCGCGACCACCGCCGGCGTCCACGGCGCCATCGCCGACGTCGAAGTCTCGAGCGCCGAGTCCCTCCTCGGTGCGAGGCCCGCGGTGGCGGCAACGACGCTCCTCGCGGTCGCCGCGGTGGCGTTGGGCCTCCGCCACCTGCGCCGGGCGCCCCGGCTGCGCCACGCGCCCCGCGCAATCTGACAGTTCGTGCCAGCCTGCGCGGCAACGTGCATGAATTTGGGGCAATCCTCGGGTTGTCCGCTACGCTTGCATTGGGAGCCTCTCCCCTTTGCCATGAAAGCCGAACCCCTGTCCGAGTCTGGTCCGCGCTCCACGGGCGCCCCCAGCGGCGTCGTTCTCACCCGCCCCCCGAGCCGGCCACCGCGCCCGCTCACCGAGGGCGAGGCGAGCGAGGACGTCGCGTATCACCTGCACCGGGCCAACGAGCTTTTGCAGAGCGGCCACACCGAGCTGGCCCGGGACGAGCTCCACCAGGCGCTCGCCACCACACCGGCCGACCCCAAGAGCCAGGACCTGCTGGCGTCGCTCTACTTCCGCCTGGGGCTCTACCCGCGGGCCATCGAGCTCTACGAGGCGCTGCTCCGGGATTTTCCCGAAGAGCTCACCCTGGGTACGAACCTCAGCGTTTGCTACCTGAAAACCGGGCAGTTCGCCCGCGCCCGCGACATCTTGGAACGGTTGGTCGGCGCACGACCGTCGACCAAGCTCTGGGGCTACTTCGGTCTCGCGCTGGAGCGCCTCGGCGAGTACCAGCGCGCGCGCACCGCCTACAACGAGAGCGGGCATCCCCAGCTGGCCTCGCGATGCGAGCAGCGGACCAAACCGCCGGCGCCGGCCCCCTCCGAGCCCGGCGACACGGAAGTGCGCAAGGTGGCGGAGCACGCGTTCGTCGAGCTCAGCATGGAGCGCGTCGACTTCGAGCTCGCGGAAGACCGCCACGAGACCGCGGAGGGCGGCTGGCGCACCCGCGAGCCGGGTCGGGAGACGCTGCGGGCGGCGCCGCGCGAGGATCTGCTGAAGGTCCTGGGCGAGGTGGTGCGCGGGGAGCCGCGGGTGACCTTCGCCGAAACACCCCCTCCGATCGTAGCCGAGCCCCAGGTCGCTGCGGCTGCGGCCGTATCGAGCGCCGTCCTGCGCATGACGGTGGAGCCCGACGCGCCCCTCCGCGGCGCCTTGTACGCCATCGCCGCCTGGAGCGGCGCCCTGGAGTTCGCCCGGCTCCGTCACGATCGCTGCATCGTGCACGGAACCGGCGCGCTGTGGATCACCCGGGTATCGCCGCACCTGCGCAACGTCGAAGTGCCGCGCGGGACCTCCATGCGCGAGGACCTGGTGGTCTTCGGCCCCGAAGGTGCCGAGGCCCCGCTGACGGTGGCCGATCGCGAGCCCATCGCCTACCGCACGCTCCCGGCCCGGGCCACGCTGCTCCTCGACACGCCGGAGCCGCTGACCCCGGTGGCGATGCGGGAAGGCGAAGAGCTGATGGTGCGGCGCGAGCAGCTCGCGGGCTTCTCCGCGGAGCTCCTGGTGACCGATGTACCGTACACGGAAGCGCCGCTCTCGCAGCGCGGCCTCCTTCGCGTGCGGTGCACCGGCAGCGGCGACGGCACGCTGTACCTCCTGGGTCGCTGAGGCGCGGCCCCCCCAAACGCCGGCGCGACCGCGCAATTTCCGCGATTGTCCTTGGTACGGGCGGCGGTCCCGTGGCAAAGCTGGGGCGTGGAAGGCGAGGTCGACAAGCGGGAGCGCCGGCGCACGCTGGCCCAGGATGCCCTGAACATCCCCAACCTGCTCACCTTTGCGCGCATCGTGATGATCCCGCTGTGCCTCTGGTTCCTCGACCAGAATACATTGCGCGGCTGCTACTTCGCGGGCCTCACCTTCACCATCGCGGCCTTCACCGATCTGCTCGACGGCTACCTGGCCCGCAAGCTCAACGTGGTGAGCGTCCTGGGCAAGCTGCTCGACCCCTTGGCCGACAAGCTCATCGTCATGGCCTCGCTCATCTGGATGGTGCCCATGGGGCGCATGCCCACCTGGGCGGTCATCATCCTCATCGGCCGGGAGATCAGCATCACCGGCCTGCGCAGCGTGGCCGCCAGCGAAGGCGTGGTCATCTCCGCCGGTCAGGAGGGCAAGACCAAGACCGCCCTCCAGATGATCGGCATCATCGCCCTCCTGCTCGGCTACAAGTATCCCCTCTCCTACGCCGGCATCGACCTGGGCGAGGTGGATCTCCAGCGGGTCGGCCGGGCGCTCGTGTACCTTTCGATGATCTTTTCCGTGGCCAGCGCGGCGCAGTACGTGGGCCTCTTCTCCGCCGCGGTGGACGCGAAAGACCGAAAACTCAAGGGCGAAGGCTGAGCCTGTTGGCGTTCGGGCCGGTTTCTATTGAGGGAACGCCCGTTTCTTCGTAAGAAGGTCGGGATGATCCGGACTTTCTTCGTCGCCGCCTGCTTCCTGCTTCTCGGCCTCGTCGCCTGCTCCAAGCAGAGCGTGGGGCAGGCGTGCAGCCGGAACTTCAACGACGACGATTGCGAGAGCGGCCTCGTCTGCAAGGCGCCCACCCAGGGTCGCCCGGAAGGCTACTGCTGCCCGCCCAGCACCATCGGCGCCCCGACCCAGTGCCAGGACGTCGTGCAGATCGTCACCGACGGCGGCACCGACGCGACCACCTCCGACGGTGGTAACGACGCGGCAGCCGATGCCGACGCCAAGGCCGACACCGGGGCCGACGCCAGCGACGCCAGCGATGCGTCCGACTCGGGCGACGCCGACACGGGGCTCTGATCGTGTCGGAGCTCCTCGTCGACCAAGCGCGAGCAGCTCTGTTCCTGTCGATGGCGGTGGCGCTGCCGATCATCGCCGTCGCCGCCGTGGTGGGCCTGTTCGTCGCGGCCTTTCAGGCGGCCTCGCAGCTCCAGGACTCGACCCTCGCGCACCTGCCGCGCATGCTGGCAGTGGCGGTCGCCCTGGCGGTCTTGGGTCCGTGGATGGGCCGGGAGATCGCCTCCTTCGCCCGGGCCACGTTCCTGATGGCCTCGATGCACCACTGACCCACGCCGGGGCGGGCGGTTTTCCCGCCTGCGCGCGGGCGTTGCGCAGGGGGCCGAGGCTTTGCTAGCGTCGCTTTCCGTAATGAGTGAATCCTCACTCAGTTCGCGAAAGAGCCCGAAGTCGAGACCTCGCGCCAAGGGTTCGTCGTCGCGTCGATCCGGAGACAAGCGGGAACGCATTCTCACCGCCGCCGTGCGCGTGTTCGCCAAGAACGGCTTCTACGCCACGCGCGTGAGCGAGGTGGCCAAGGCCGCGGGGGTCGCCGACGGCACCATCTATCTCTACTTCCGGTCGAAGGAAGAGATCCTGGTGTCACTCTTCGAGGACCGGGTGGAGAAGCTCCTCAGCTTCATGAACGAACGCCTGCCGGCGCACCCCACCGCTCCGGAGAAGCTGCGCGCGGTCATCGAGATGCAGCTCGGGCTCCTGGAAGGTGAGCGTGATCTGGCGGAGGTCATCACCGTCATCTTGCGCCAGTCGTCGAAGCTCATGAAGGAGTACGCGGCGCCGCGCTTCCGCGAGTATCTCGACGCCATCGGCCGCATCGTGGCCCTGGGGCAGCACGACGGCTCGTTCCGCACCGACGTCTCGCCGGGCATCGTCGCCCGCGCCCTCTTCGGCGCGCTCGACGGCGTGGCCCTCACCTGGGCCCTCGGCCGCGCCGACGGCGGCGGGCTCTCCCGCGCCGCAGTCCAGGTGGCCGACGTGTTCTTGCTGGGCCTCTCGCCGCCGGCAAAAGCCCCCGTGGCAAAGTGAAGCAGCTCGCGCGTCGGGCCGAGCTCCTGGCCAGTGCCCGTGGGTTCTTCGCGGGGCGCGGGTACCTGGAGGTGGAGACCCCGGTGCTGGTCCCCTCCCCCGGCCTCGACGTCCACCTCGACGCATTCGAGACCAACGGCCCCACGGCGCTGCGCTACCTGAGCACCTCGCCGGAATACCAGATGAAGCGGCTGCTGGCCGCCGGGCATCGGCGAATCGTGCAGGTTGCACGGGCCTTTCGTCGGGAGGAGAACGGCCAGCGCCACAACTCCGAGTTCACCATGCTGGAGTTCTACCGCGCCTTCGCCACCATGGACGGCATCCTGGCCGACACCGAGCAGCTGGTGGCCCGCCTCACCGAGGGGACGGTGCGTCTCGGCGCACGGCGCATCGACACCCGGCCGCCCTTCGCGCGCATCTCGGTGGCCGAGGCGTTCGCCCGCTACGCCGACGTGGACGAGGCGGCCATGCTGCACCTCGCGGAGCACGACGAGACGCGCTTCTTCGAGCTCCTGGCGTTCACGGTGGAGCCGAAGCTGGCGGAGCTCGACCACGCGGTGGTGCTCACCCGCTACCCCACGCAGTTCGCGTCGCTGGCCCGCCGCTGCGACGACGACCCGCGCTACGCCGAGCGCTTCGAGATCTACGTGGCCGGCGTCGAGCTGTGCAACGGCTTCGGTGAGCTCACGTCGGAGCCGGAGCAGCGCGCGCGCTTCCTGGCGGACCAGGCGGAGCGAACCGCCCGCGGCTTGCCGGCGTATCCCATCGACGAGCGCTTTCTGGCGGCGCTCGCCAGCGGCATTCCCGACTGCGCCGGCAACGCGGTGGGCTTCGATCGCCTGGCCGCGCTCGCCTGCGGCACCACCGAGATCGCCGACCTGCTGGCGTTCACCGCCTTCGAGCTCTGAAGAAAAAGACGGCGGCGACTGGCTCCGAGTACGGAGGGGGATTCCCCGGAGCCAGCCGCCGACGTAAGTCTACTTGAGCGAGATCTCGCTCACCGGCGCCGCGAGGGCGTTCACGTTCGCCACGCGGATCACGTCGGGGGCCACCGAGTACACGAAGTCGTCCATGATGACGCTGCGCTGCACCACCGAGGTGGCGTCGGTCCACCAGTGATTGCAGAGGCCGCTGTCGTAGCCGCCGTTGGTGCTCACCGGAGCGTTGGGGTGGGCGATCTTGCCCCGGAGCGCGAAGCCGTTCTGGGCGGTGACGTCGTAGACCATGAGCCCGCTGAACGTCATGTTCTGCCCGAAGCTGCCGTTGCCGCCGCCTTCGCAGACGGTCATGTGCAGGGCGAGCAGGTTCTTCGGCTGGACGTAGTTGAAGGCCAGATGGTTGGTGAGCGCCGCCGAGCTCG
>JABFRG010000890.1 GCA_013141295.1 Polyangiaceae bacterium | reverse complement strand
TGGAGCTCCTTGGAGAGGATCATCATGGCGCTGACGGCGGTGTTGAAGCGCATGCCCTCGATGTCGCCGGTGACCTTGGCGATGGTCTTGTGCACCGCGCGCTGGGCCTCCAGCGGGTAGTCGGCAGCCTCGTCGGAGACGACACCCGTGCAGACTGCAAATACCCGATCGAGAAACCGCCGAACGCCCTCGACGCCGTTGGTCTGCCAGGGCTTGGTGGCCTCGAGCGGCCCCATGAACATCTCGTAGAGCCGCAGCGAGTCGGCGCCGTGGCTCTTCACCACCTCGTCGGGGTTGATGACGTTGCCGCGGGCCTTGCTCATCTTCTCGGTGACGTGCGCCAGCACCACGCCGTGCTGGGTGTGGCGCGCCACGCCGTCCACCACTTCCACCTGCGCGGCCACCGCTTCGGCGCCGCCGATCCAGCGCTCTTCCACCGGAACGCCGTTCAGGGTCAGGTCTTTCTCGGTCTTCTCCACCTTGGCGTCGCCCGGGTGGAACGTGCCCGGAGGGCCCTCGTAGTAGCGATAGGCCATGCCCAGGATCATCCCTTGGTGCACGAGCTTCTTGAAGGGCTCCTTGTCCTTCACGACGCCGACGTCGAAGAGGACCTTGTGCCAGAAGCGCGCGTAGAGCAGGTGGAGCACCGCGTGCTCGGAGCCGCCCACGTAGAGGTCCACCGGCATCCAGGCGGCGTAGGCCTCGGGACTGAAGGGCGCCTCGGCGTTCTGCGGATCGAGGAACCGCAGGTAGTACCAGCAGGAGCCGGCCCACTGCGGCATGGTGTTGGTCTCGCGAGCGTACCAGCGACCTTCCTTCTGGAAGAAGCGCCAGTCCTTGGCGCGTGCCAGCGGGCCGGCCGGGTCCTCACCGGGGCGAAAGTCTTCCAGATCCGGGAGCCGCAGCGGGAGTTCCGATTCTTCCACGGCGATCGGCTGCTCGTAGTGAACCGTGTAGGATGCACCTTCTGCCCGGGGATCGCCGTCGCAGTCCACCGGGAAGTAGACCGGAATGGGCTCGCCCCAGTAGCGCTGCCGCGAGAAGACCCAGTCGCGCAGGCGATAGGTGACGCGCGCGCTCCCCTGCCCCTTCTCCTTCAGGTAGTCGACCACCAGCTTCTTCACGGCGGCGGTGGGCGTTCCGTCGGGGATGGCCACGTCGGCGCGGCAAGCCACCGCGACGCCGTCGTCCACGAAGGCTTCCTTCTGGACGTCGAGCGCAGCGCCATCGGTCCGCGCCACCACCTGCACGATGGGCAGGCCGTAGGTCTTGGCGAAGGCGTGGTCGCGTTCGTCGTGGGCGGGCACCGCCATGACCGCGCCGGTCCCGTAGGTGCCGATGACGTAGTCCGCCACCCAGATGGGCAGCGCGTCGCCGTTGAGCGGATTCTTGGCGAAGCTACCGGTGTCGACGCCGGTCTTCTTCTTGCTCGCGTCGGAGCGATCGCGATCGCTCTTGTTCTTGGCGGCGGCGGCGTAGGCCACCACGGCGTCCTTCTGGGCGGGCGTGGCCAGGCTCACCGCCAGCGGGTGCTCCGGCGCGACCACCACGTAGGTGGCGCCGGCCAGCGTGTCCGGCCGGGTGGTGAAGACCTTGATGACGCCGTCGCCGGAGACCACCGGAAAGTCGATCTCTGCGCCCTCGCTCTTGCCGATCCAGTGCCGCTGCTTGTCGATGGTCTCGGGCCAGTCGAGGCCCTCGAGATCGTCGGCCAGGCGGTCGGCGTAGGCGGTGATGCGCAGCATCCACTGGCGCAGCGGCAGCCGTTCCACCGGGTAGTTGCCGCGCTCGCTACGGCCGTCGACCACCTCTTCGTTTGCGAGCACCGTGCCCAGGGCGGCGCACCAGTTGACGGGGATCTTGTCTTGATACGCGAGGCCGCGGTGAAAGAGCTGCAGGAAGATCCACTGCGTCCACTTCACGTAGCCGGGGTCGGTGGTGTCCACCTCGCGGCTCCAGTCGTAGCTGAAGCCCAGCATCTTCAGCTGCCGTCGGAAGGTAGCGATATTGGCGAGCGTGGTGGCGCGCGGATGGGTGCCGGTCTGGATGGCGTACTGCTCCGCGGGCAAGCCGAAGGCGTCCCAGCCCATGGGGTGGAGCACGTCGACGCCCTGCATGCGCCGGAAGCGCGCCATGATGTCGGTGGCGGTGTAGCCCTCCGGGTGGCCCACGTGGAGCCCCGAGCCGGAGGGGTACGGGAACATGTCGAGGAGGTAGGCCTTGGGCGCGCCGGGGCGGCGACGGGTGGCGAAGGTCTTTCGCTCCTCCCAGTACTGCTGCCACTTGGGTTCGATCTCGGACGGCTCGTAGCGCTCGGGCGACTCGGACATGCCGCGGATTTATCACAACCGCCGGGGCATGTCCGTAGCCGCGGTCGGGTCAGGGGCGCGACGACGCGAGAGGACCCACACCCGGATAGAACGCCAGGAACTCCGCGTAGCCGAGGCCGGCCGGCGTCATGATGCGCTCGGCCGACGGCGCGCCGCTGGCGCCCAGTTGCGCCGGCGAGAAGCGCACGAAGGTGCCCGCGACGCCGCTCGTCCACAGCCCACCGCCTTCGTCCACCGCCAGCGACGAAGGGAGCGCCGTGACGCCCACGTCGAGGACGATGCCCGGCACCAGGTTCTTGCTGCCGGTGCCCCGGAGCTCGGCCTTGGTGATCTCGTAGATCTTGGCGCCCGCGAAGTCCGTCGCCCAGAGGTTGCCCGCCTTGTCGAAGGCGAGCGCGTTCACGCCGTAGCTGGTGAGGACCGGCGGCGCGGTGTCGA
>JABFRG010001131.1 GCA_013141295.1 Polyangiaceae bacterium | reverse complement strand
TCCGCACGGGAAATCCCCGCCGGATCCTGCCCCCGGGACGCAGCCCTCGCGTTCGCGCGCCTCCCCGGATACCCTTGCGGTAGCGCCGTCCATGGGCACTCTCTTTCGACTCCTTCGCGCCGCGTTCCACACGGGCCTCCTCTTCCTGCTTCCCTGGATACTGGGGGTAGCCGCGGGCGCGCTTTTCGACATTCGTGAGGTGAAGGAGACCGGGTCGAGCTTCTTCTTCTACTTCATGCTCGTCTCGCTCCCGCTGCTGTTCCTCCAGATGCTCTCCATCGGCATTCGCGTTCGTCGCGAGGTGCGCATGCAGAAGAGCCTGGGCAAGCGGGGCTTCGCCGTCTTCGCGACGGCCCTCGACCGTCATGCGCGGCTCCTCACCGGCCGCGGCATCGGGTTGGTGGCCGGAGCGTCCATCGCGCTCATGTGCGCCCTCGGCGTGCAGTGGGGGCAGTTCGCCGTGATGGCGGTGGCGGGCATGGGGCTCCTGTATCTGATCGTCACCGCTGCGGCCGTGGCCTCGGCCTTCTCCATCCTCTCGTTCGACGAACGATCTCCCCGCAAGCGCGGGCGCATCGAGCGCCGTATGACGCCGGCGCTGGCCGGGGTGGGCGATCCGGTGGAAGAGGAGTTCACCCTGGGGCGCGTCCCGATTCCTCCGCTCTACCGCCTCCACATCTCCGAGACGATGCCCGAGCGCTTGGGCGGCGAAACGCGCTTCGCCCTAGAGCGGAACGCGACGTCCGAGGACGTCACGGTGCGCGCACCGCTCATGCAGACGCTCCGCGGCGTGTACCTCTTCGGACCTGCCGAGATCGCTTACGAAGACGTGTTCGGCCTCACCCGCATCGCCGTGGCCTCGCTGGCCCAGGTCGACCTCCGGGTGCTCCCGCAGATGCGCACCATCGTCTACGCCAACAAGCCCCGGGCGCTCAGCGAAGGCGACGGCTCGCTCTCGCGTCCGCATCGGTTTCCCACCGACGACTACTTCCGACTCCGCGAATACCAGCGTGGTGACGATGCGCGTCGCGTCCACTGGAAGCGATCTATCCAGCTCGGCGCCATGCACGTGCGGTTGCCCGAGACCGTTCCTTACAAGCCCAAGGACGTGCTCCTGGTGCTCGACACGTATCTGCCGCCCGGCCTCAAGCAAGCCGAAGGCGAGCTGGCCGACGCTCTCGACCTCCTGGTGGAGGGCTGGGTGAGCCTGGCGCGCGCGCTTTCGCAGCAGGGCGAACGCGTCACGTTGGCGGCAGCCGTGACCAAAGACGGCAAGACCTTCCTGCGCACGCTGCAGGCGAAGCGCGGCGAGGCCGCTCGGTGGCGCTCTTTCGGCGCCGACGTCACCTGGCAGTCGAACATGTCGCCCGAGGCGGTCGCTCGCGAGGTCCATGCCATGGGGACCTCGGCCATCTGGATCACCTCGGCCTTGGCGCCGGTTCCCTCGGCCGGCGGTCCCGATAACTCCATCGTGTGGGTCGACCCGCGCAAGCCACCGGTGACCCGGCCCAATCGGAGCGCCTGGCGTCGCTTTTTCGCCTATCCCTTTCCCGCCGGCTCCGACGACAACCGCCTGGACCTCCGGGCCCTCTTCTCGTCCAAGGCCGGGCCCTACCTCTGCGCGCAGATGGTCGAGCAGCACATGCAGTACGGTGTAAATTACACGCGAAGCCAGGCGGGCGTGAAGCTCCTCTTCCTGCGGCGCCAGGGTGCCGCGCTGACCCTGGGAGACGCATGAACGCAGCTTCCTACACCGGCTCGGGCCAAGCCCCCGTTCCGCCGCCCGCGCCGCCCACCGGAGGCACCGCAGGCCGTGCCGGGCCGCCCATCGAGATCGGCGCCGCTGCCGGGCCGCCCCTCTTCTGGACTCCGTCGTTCTTCGAAGCGCTGCGGTGGGCGTGGAAGCCGCTGCTCATCTTCTTCCTTTTCACGCTCACCGGCAGTCTCGCCCTCGGCATCACGGTGTTCGCCTACGACCCCAGCCTCGAGGCGGTGGGCGTGCTGGGTCTCTGCCTCGGCGGTGGCGTCCTCGGCGTTCTGGTCGGCCAGTTCCTCGCCCTCCTCCGCATCCGCCTTCTGGTCTTCACCGTTCTCACCTACTTCGCGGTCCAGATTCTCGCCCTCACCGCGGTCTTCGCGGTGCTCACCGCGGGCTCCATCGGCGCCTACATCGCGCTGTTCGTCTTCTGCTTCGGCTTTGGCTTGCCGAGCGGAATGATGTCGCTCCACCATCGACTGGAGCTTCTGGCCGCGTTCTGGCCGGCGATCGGCTGGATCGGCTCGGTCTTCGTCATCTTGAACCACGATGGCCGCGTGGAGCAGTGGGAGGAGAACAAGCTCTCCGCCTGGATGCCCATTCCGCTGGGGCTGCTCTTCGGCTTCATCGTGTTCCTGCTGCTGTTCCTGGTGAGCAAGCAGACGATGCGTATCGAGCTCTGGCAGGCGCTTTCGGGGTCGCCCGCCCGCCGCGTGGTCGAGCGCGCACAGCTCACCGCCGTTCCCAAGCGGAACCTTCTCTGGGTCGGCGCAGCGGCGGTGATCCTCTTCGGCGTGACCGCTGTGCTCTCGCCGTATCTCTTTCGCACCACCAAGGGCGATCGGGATGGGAAGAACCAGCAAGAGTCCGATCGCAAAGATGGCAAAGACGGCAAAGACGGCAAGGGCGACGGCAAAGACGGCAAGGGGCAAGGCAAAGACGGCAAGGGGCAAGGCAAGCAGCAACAAGGGAAGGGCGACGGCTCCAAGGGCCAAGAAGAGCAACCCAAGCAG
>JABFRG010000166.1 GCA_013141295.1 Polyangiaceae bacterium | reverse complement strand
ATCCCCAGGGGTACGGGCGGATCCTCCGCGACGACCGCGCGGGCCGCGTCGCCGGTACCGGCTTGCTGCTCCTGCACGGCGATGCGCACCCGATCGCCGAAGGCCGCCACCAGGTACGCCGCCACTTCCGCGCGTCCGTGCCCCACCACCACGATGACCTCGTCGCAACCGGCCTCGAGGGCGGCACGCACCGGGTAGTGGACGAGCGGCCGGCCGGCGATGCGATGCAGGGCCTTGGGCAGGGCGCTCTTCATGCGGGTGCCGAGTCCCGCGGCCATGACGATGGCCGTGGTGTGCGGTTGGCCGTTGGGTGCGGGCGGGACCGAGGACGACATGGTGTGGCCTTTAGCACGAGCCTCGGCGGCCTCAGTCGGGGATTTCCCGGTGGGAGAATCGCCCGGTGCAGCCCCGGAAGCCGCGTCGCCCGCCGGGCCTCGGGAGTGCTAAAAGAGGAAACGATGTTGCTCACTCCCAAGAAGCTCACGGTCGCGTCGTTCGCTCGTTTTGGCGAGGTGCTCATCGCCGCCCCCCGCGGAGAGGCCGGCGTCGGCGTCAACGAAGGCACCGCGCGCCGCTACGATCGCATCGCCTCACTGCAGAATCTCCGGCCGGCCACCGCCAGCCTCAACGTCGCCTACTTCCATTGCGCGCCGCGGACGCTGCCGTTCACCGTGGCCACCGTCGAGAAGCACCCGTTCTCGTCGCAGCTCTTCGTGCCCATGAACGCCTCGCGCTACGTGGTCGTGGTCTCGCTCGGGGGCGACGCGCCGGATCTCGAGACGATGGAAGCCTTCCTGGTGGAGGGCAACCAGGGCGTCTCGTACAACCCGGACGTGTGGCATCACACGCTCATGGCCCTCGACGTGGAGACGGACTTTTCCTGCTTCGTCTGGGAAGACGGCACGCCCGGCGACTGCGTGGTCACGACGCTGGCGGAGAGTCAGCGTCCGCAAGTGAACGTGTAGCGCGCACGATACGCGGTGCGTCAAAGCCGCATCGCGTTAGTCCGGTTGCGTTACAGATTTATGGACAAAATGGCGCTTTGGCGGCTCATGGGCGAAACATGACGCCGTCGGCGCAGTAAGCTTCAGCAGCTCCGGCGAGCCCCCGCCGGACCATGAGGCACACCATGCGACGGTCCGTCTTCACGCGACTCACTTTGGCTTCGCTCGTTCTTCTTTCCGCCGCCTGCGCGAGCGAAATCGACGGCGCCCGGAAGGTGGACCCACGGGGAACCCTGGGCGAAGAGGTCTACGGCGTCTTCTGCGATCGCCTCGGCGCGCAGTCGCTTCGAGAGGACCTCACCGGCGAGTCGTTTTACGCCATGTGCCATAAGGTCAATGGCGTCTACGCGAGCCAGGTGGACCAGACCAAGCTCCCCTCTTTCGCGGCCGACGCCAAGGACGAGAAGGGCAACACCGTCCCGGTGGAGAAGCAGCAGGCGGACCGCGCGCGCGCCATCGGCCGCGTCGAGGCCATCGCCAAGCGACGCGCCGATCTGGTGGCCGCCCTCGATGCCGCCATGCCCGACATGGCGATCGCAGTGAAGGACCTGAAGGCCAAGGATCCTGCAGCCTCCTGCGACGCGCCGGCAGACGGGCGCCAGGGCGAATTCTACGACGAGATCTCGGCCATGCTGGGCCGCTTCACGGACCTCTACAACGACGGCACCGTTCCCAACTCCACGCGCTCCCTGGCCCGCGTCATGTCCGCCTTCGCGAACAACAAGGACGCGCAAGAAGCGTACGCGCGCCTCGACTCCCGCCGCGGGTATCGTCCGGCGACCGTGGCCCTCGGCATGGTGCGCCCGGCCGCCGCCTACCCGCGCATTCGCGATCTCTCCAACTCCTTGCTCGGCGTCATCTCGTCGGACTCGCAGCCCTACGCGCTCGATGCGAAGAAGGACGAGAAGGGCGATCGCATTCCCATCCCCGGCCCCGCCTACGACAAGTTCTCCAAGATGCTCGAGGTCTCGCACCTCGAGCTCTACAACGCCAAGGCCGACCCGCCCTCGGCGCCGCTGGTGGTCACCCAGGACGCGCTCGCCGACCGGCCGGTGCTCACGCGGCCCCGGGACAATCTCGAGATCTTCCAGGAGATCATGCTCGCGCAGGATGCCGTCTACGGGACCGGTGCGCCCCGCTGGATCGTACGCCGCGACGCCCGCGGCTATGCGGCCCTGGCGGGTGGCGCGGGGGCGGTACCGGCCCCGTTCGTGGACGCCGATGGCGACAAGCTCCCGGACGTCGACGCGCTCGGCGCCTTCAAGACCAAGGACGGCACCGCCGCGCCCACGCCGTTCTTCGCGGTCGACACGGTGCAGGCCTTCCCGCGCGACGCCTTCCAGC
The DNA here is from genome assembly GCA_013141295.1 of Polyangiaceae bacterium. Taxonomy (GTDB): domain Bacteria; phylum Myxococcota_A; class Polyangia; order Polyangiales; family Polyangiaceae; genus JABFRG01. Next base: position 11,494 of record JABFRG010000166.1, on the reverse strand, counting down.
GCGCGCTCTCGGGCGGCGCCCTCTATTACGACTACATCGACACGAGCAAGACCTTCGCCGCGTCGATGATGCAAGACATGCGGTCGCTGGTGAACCCCGACGCGGCAGCCACCCAGGGCACGCTCATGGACCTCACCGCCGGCCTGCCGGTCATGGTGGGCGGCCGTGACGGCTCCTTCAAGACCGAGCGACGGTACGACAACGGTGAGTCGGTCGCCTTCAACCAGGTGAAGGCCAACGAGTCGCCGCTCCTCGACCTCGTGTACGCGCTCGGCCAGATGATGGGCGACAAGTCCTTCGATCAGGTCCTGCTCCTCACCAAGCAGCTCTTCGCCACCAAGCAGGCGGATCTCGCGCGCGTCGTGGCGGCGGGCATGGCGGCGCGCAACGCGGCGCTGGTGCACAAAGAAGCGACGGTGCCGCTCAAGTCCACGTTCTGGGACGAGATGATCGAGCTCATGGGCGACATCGCCAAGGACAAGAGCGTCAACGTCGACGGCTCCGGCATCGCCACCGGCAAGACTCTCCTCGAAGACCTGATGGACGCGCTGGCCGACGACGCCACCGCCAACCTCGGGCAGTCCATGGGCCCCTTCGCCACGCTGAAGGACGAGATCAGCTACGACCGCAACAACATCAGCGGCCCGGCGGTGAACCTCACCACCAAGACCGCCGGCGATCCCAAGACGCCGGTGGACCGCAACCAGCCCGATGCCGGCGACAACCGCAGCATCATGCAGCGGTTCTTCCAGCTGGTCGCCGACACCGACGGCGTCGCCACCTGCAACAAGGAAGGCGCCCTGGTGCATGCCAAGGTGTTCGGCATCAGCCTGACCCTGCCGCTCGCGGCGGGCTTCGTGAACCCGTACAAGGAGTGCGAGGTCTACAAGATCGACAACCTCGCGCACTTCTTCCTGCGCACCATCGTCGGCACCGGACGCTTCAACATCCGCTCGAGCTTCATGCGCAACGGCGTGGGTGGCCTGGGCGCCGCCGACTCCAGCCTGCTCGAGCAGTCGAGCGGGATCTCCGGCTTCTGGGACAACGACATGCACCCGCGGCCCCAGTGGGCCATGCGCCTCGTGTACTTCGACGTCATCGGCGACAGCCCCAACCCCGGCGACAAGAACTACTTCACCAACCACTTCATCTCCGACATGGAAGGCGCGTACAAGGGCACCAACGTCTGCCCGGAGCGGCTCATCCCCGATCCCTGCAAGGGCGTCTCGGGGTGCCAGTGGTGGCCCTCAAGCAGGCCCCAGGACAGCGACGTTGCGGCCGACGGCATGGTGCACGGGCTCCGCAACTGCAACAAGAACGACTGGACGCAGAATCGCAACCGGAACGCCATCTTCAGCCTGGAGAAGTTCGGCTTCCTCACCAGCATCGCGCCCATCGTCCGCGCGTTCGTGGGCCACAAGCGGGAAGACCTCTTCTCGCGCATGTCGTCCATCTCCAGCAAGCACTGGGCCTCGACCAAGGGCAGCGAAGACGAGTGCCGCCGCGCCGGTGGAACCACCTGCAGCAAGGACGGCCTCTCCAGCTACGAGCAGCTCCTCGGCGAAGTGCTGGGCGGCGATTTGCTCCCCGCGCTCCAGAACCTCATGAAGAGCCTGAAGACCATGACGGTGCCGCGCTGCACCGGTCTGACGGCGCAGGGCACGTGCGTGGGCGTCACCCAGGTGCCCGCCACCACCGTGCTGGTGGACGCCGCCCGCGCGGCCATGGACCCCGACTACGCCAAGACCATCGCTCTCAAGGATCGCCTGGGCAGCGTCACGTCGAAGAAGAACGACGGCAGCACCTTCGCGCAGACGACGCCGCTCATCATGATCGCCAACGCGATGTCCGACATCGATGCGAACTACGCCAAGTGGGACGTGGAGCACCCGGACGACAAGGGCCGCAAGGACGTCTTCGTGCGCGGTCGCTCGGCGCTCGCCGACGTGTTCATGAAGACCGCCGGCTCGAAGGCCACCTCCGAGTTCGGCGACAAGGCCGTTCCCAAGATCGTGCCCACCGCGGTGGACATGCTGCGCGCGCAGATGTGGGCTCGCTGCCCCAAGTCGTTCGTGCCCCGTACGACCGCTGCGCCTGGGCCAAGGACGAGCTGCCGAAGAAGGCGACCGACACCATCACCGGCCCCATGTTCTCGTCGGCCATCGATCTCATGGACGGCATCCGTGCCGACCCCAACGCCAAGCGCGAGACCGAGCGGCTCCTGCAGTACATGCTGGACACCGCCTCGCAGAACGACGCCTTCGCGTCCATGCTCGCCTCGGCGGTCGACATGCTCCAGGTGCTCAAGGACGACCAGAACCTCATCCCGTTCTTCAAGGTCCTCTCGGAGGCGACCACCGCTTCCAAGCGCGACGCCCAGGGGCGCGTCATCGAGAAGAGCCTGGTCGACGCCAACCTATCGCTCCTCGGGAAGATCAGCGGCCGCGCCTACGACAGCGTGGGCAACGAGATCTGCCGGAGCGAGCTCGACCCCAACCAGATTCTCCCGGTCATCCTGGAGAAGGTGGTAACGCCCATGAAGACGCCGGGCCTCGAGGGCAAGACCCCGCTCGAGGTGATCATGGACGTCATCGCCGACGTCGATCGCGCGTCGCCCAACGAGCCGAAGCCCAAGCTCGACTCGGCCGACTACCAGAGCATCTCCAATACCGTGACCGAATTCCTCATCAGCAAAGAGCGCGGCCTCGAGCAGTTTTACGAGATCGTACGTAAGGGAACAAAAGGGTGAGACGCACTTTCTTTGCGGTGAGCGTGGCGACGACGATCGCCACCCTCGCCGCCGCTACCGGAACCGCACACGCGGCCGGCTTGTACTTCTCGGATCGTGGCGTGCGGCCGCTGGGCCGCGGTGGAGCTTTCGTGGCGGGCGCCGACGACATCGGCGCCACCTGGTACAACCCCGCAGGTCTGGCCGACGCCGGTGACAGCTTCTTGCTCGACGCCTCGTGGCTCAACTTCTCGGCGGAGTTCACCCGGAAGACCCAGGTGACCGACGCCGGGGGCACGGTGCGCACCTACCAGTATCCGACGGTGGACGGCTCGACGCCGTTCATCCCGCTGCCCACCATCGGCATCAGCAAGGCCTTCGGGAAGCAGAAGCAGTTCACCTTCGCGTTCAGCATCTACGTGCCGTACACGCCGGTGGTGAGCTATCCGGAGAAGGTGAACGGCCTCCCGGCGCCGTCGCGCTACTCGGTCATCAACGCCGAGGGCTCGGCGCTGGCCATCCCCGGCGTGTACTTCGCGTGGAAGCCCATCGAGCAGTTTCGCGTGGGTGCCGGCGTCCAGCTCTTGGCGGGCAAGTTCAACTCGTACCAAGTGCTCACCGCCAACCCCAGCGACCGCCTCATCGGCGCGCCGGAAGACCCGCACTACGACACCTACACCAAGCTCTCGGCCACCATCATCTCTCCGAGCGGCACCCTGGGCATCATCGCCGAGCCCATCAAGCTCCTGCGCTTCGGCCTCTCGTTCCAGCTTCCGTTCTGGATCAACGCGCCGGCCACCAACAACGTCCGCCTTCCGGACGCCGCCATCTTCGACAAGGCCTACCAGGACGGCACCGGCGAGACCGTGAAGTTCCGGCTTCCGCCCATCATCCGGGTGGGCGTGCAGATCTCGCCGGAGCTGGGCGACGGCCAGGTGCTCAAGGCCGAGCTCTCGTACGTGCGCGAGTTCTGGTCGATGCACGACAGCATCGACATCAACCACGAAGACTTCAAGCTCCGCGGCGTCACCGGCTTTCCCGACCCCTTCAAGTTCGCGAACATCAGCATTCCGCGCAATTTCCAGGACTCGAACTCCTTCCGACTCGGTGTAGAGTACACGCGTAAGGCGCCCATCGCGAACGCCACCATGACCTTCCGCGGCGGCATGGCCTTCGAGACCAGCGCCGTACCCAAGGAGTACGTGTCACCGCTCTCCACCGACGCCGACAAGATCTCCCCGGGCATCGGCTTCGGCATGACCTTCGGCGGTCGCCTGCGCATCGACGCCATGTTCTCGCACATCTTCGCCTTCGCCCCGGACGTCGACCCGGCAGAGGCCAAGGTGCCGCGCATCAACCCCGCCTCCGGCTACCCCACCCAGACCGAAGCCATCAACGGCGGCAGCTACAGCTTCCGCGCGAACATCCTCGGCCTGGGCATGGAGTACAAGTACTGAGAGAGGCTTCGGGGGGCGCGCCAGTCTCTCGGAGAAATACGAGGTCATCCCGAGCGAAGCGAGGGACCCCCTCCGTCACTTCGTCGCGGCCGGAAGCCTTGCGCCCGAAGCCTGTAGCCTCTCACCGCTCGCACCAGGCGAGCACTTCCGCGAAGGGGTGCTCGCCGAGGGTGCCGAAGAGCGGGTGACGGCTCAGCTTGTCGCGGGTGAGCGCGGGGCTGGAGAGCCCGCAGAGAAAGCGCGCGGCCTGACGACTCGCCCCCAGCGCCCGCGGATGCGCGTCGCGGAGCGCCGCGAAGGAGGCTGCGTCCACCAGCGTGGCGATGGCGGGGACCGGCGCGCGCTCGGGCAGCACCTGGGCCGCCTGCGTCTCGCAGAAGGTGCAGTGACCGCAGGGCGCCTCACGCACTTGTCCGAAGTGCCCGACGAGCGCGTTGGTCTGACACCCGGCGTGGGTGACGATGCGCAGGACGTCGTCGATGCGGCCGATCTCGCTGGCCTCGCGCTTGTCGAAGCGCCGCGAGAGATCGGCGGTGAGCGCGGCGACGTCGTCTTCCGCGTGCATGCGGCGGTACGGCTGTCGTACGTCGGTGGGCTCGAGGGTGAGGAAGCCCTGGTCCTCGAAGTACGTGAGCGCCGTGAGCACGCGTGCGCGGGGCTCGCCGATGGCCGCAGCGGCCGCTTCGGGGTCGAGCGCGTGGAGCGTGCGCTTCTTGACCGCTTGGCCGAGCAGCTTCTCCACGAAGGTGCGGCGCTCGCCCTGGAACCGCGCCGGGATGTCGGCGAGGGGCATGATGGGCCGGAGCGAGTAGGCCGCGTAGAAAGGCGTGCCCTGGGTGAGCACGCCGTCGAGCTCGAGGTAGGTGAGCGCGGTGCGCAGCACGAGCACCCGCAGATCGTGACGGGTGGAGAGCTCGGCGTAGCTCACGTCGAAAGCCGGGCCCTTGGCGAAGAGCTCGTCGAGCATGCTCCGCAGGCTGGATGCCGCGGGCGTATCGCCGTACGCGAAGTTCTGGAGCCCGGCCACGTCGTCGGGGGTCGCGAAGAGCTCCACCGTCGAGGGCTCGCCGTCGCGCCCGGCGCGGCCGATCTCCTGACTGTAGCTCTCCAGGCTCTTCGGGAGGTTGTAGTGAATCACCGTGCGCACGTCGGCCTTGTCGATGCCCATACCGAAGGCAATGGTGGCCACCACCACACCGCGCTCCGACGCCATCCATGTATCTTGCACGCGAGAGCGGTCTTCCGGTTCCATGCCCGCGTGGTAGGCGGCGGCCGGCGTGCCGGCCTCGGCCAGGAGCTTCGCCAAGCGCTCGGCGGTGCGCTGCAGGGTCACGTACACGATGGTGGGCCCGGCGGGTGGCGAGAGCCTGCGAAGGAGGAGCGCGTCGCGATCGCGACTTGCCACCGGGGTCGTCACCAGCCGCAAGTTCGGGCGGTAGAAGCCGGTGAGCACCGCACCGGCCGCCGGAATGTCGAAGGCCTTGCAGATGTCGGCCACCACCGACGGCGTCGCGGTGGCGGTGAGCGCGAGCACCCGCTCGGCGCCGATGGTCTTGCGGATGCCGGCGATCTTCAGGTAGTCGGGCCGAAAGTTGTGACCCCACTCGGAGATGCAGTGGGCCTCGTCCACCGCGAAGAGGGCGATCTTGGCGCCGCGGAGCGTCTCCAGAAAGCGCTCGTTGTTGAAGCGCTCCGGCGCCACGTAGAGGAGCTTCAGCGCTCCGCTCTTCACGTCGTCGTTCACCTGACGCACTTCGGCCGCGGAGAGCGAAGAGTCGAGTCGCGCCGCGGCGATGCCCTTGCTGCGGAGAAAATCGATCTGGTCCTTCATGAGGGCGATGAGCGGCGAAACCACCAGCGTCACGCCCTCGAGGAGCAGCGCCGGGAGCTGGTAGCAAAGAGACTTCCCTGCCCCGGTGGGAAACACCGCCAGCGCGGAGCCCTGACCGAGGATGGCATCGACCACCGCCTGCTGCCCCGGGCGCAGCTCACGGAAACCAAAGCGCGCGTGGAGGACGGAGTCGACGGTGGGGGCGTTCACCGTCGCAGTAGACCACGTTTCGTGGCCGACTTTGGCCGCCGCGGTGCCGTGATAAAGTCGGTCCATGGCGAGCAGCACGCAGCCCGCGGGGCGTTCGAGGCGATACCTTCGCGCGCCGCAGCCGATCTTCTTTCCGGTGGAGGCGGAGGTGCCCGAGTCGAAGCGGCACCTGGAGCTGCGCACGATTCTCTATCTGCTGCTGAAGCAAGCCTTCGCCGACCGGGCGATCGTGGGATCGGATCAGTTCGTGTACTGGGATCCCACCGATCCGCGGCAGTGCCTCGCGCCCGATGGCTTGCTCCAGATGGGCAAGCCCGACGAGGACTACGAAACCTGGAAGGTTTGGGAGCGGGGCGCCCCCGATATTGCGGTGGAGATCGTCAGCCGCAGCGACGCTCCCGAGCCGGACTGGGAAGAAAAGTTGGAGAAGTATCGAAAGATCGGCCTCAAGGAGCTGGTTCGCTTCGATCACCGTCCGGTCCGCAACGCCCTCCGCATCTGGGACAACGTGGAGGGAGACCTGGTGGAGCGCGACATGAGCGATCCCGACGCGCGGCAGTCGCTGGTGCTCCCCTACTTCTGGCACGTCACCGCGGATCGCACGCTACGGCTCGCGGAGGACGCCGAGGGAGCACGGCTCCTTCCCACGCCGCAAGAGCGCGCCGAGAGCGAAGCACAGCGCGCCGACTCGGCCGAGACCGAAGTGGCTCGCCTTCGCGCGGAGCTCGCGCGCCTTCAGGGCAAAGGCTGAGGGCCCTTGAACCAACGATCGTAGAGCACCACGGTGGCGGCCATGGCCAGGTTGAGCGGGTGCGCGCCCGGCAACAGCAGCGTGTCGTGGCGGCGGAGAATCGACGAAGGAAGCGCGCCGTCCTCCGGCCCCAAGAGGTACACCGCCCGCGACGGATGCGCGTAGCTGCGGATGTCCTGGGCTTGCGTCGCGAGCTCCACGCACACCAGCTGCGCGTTCACCGGGATGGATCCGATGAAGGCCTCGATGGTCTCGAAGTGGAAGAGCGGCAGCGTCAGCTCGGCGCCGATGGAGCTCTGCTCCTGCGGGTTGCGGTGACCCACGCTGAACACGAAATCGGCGCCGAACACCCGCGCGGTTCGGATGATCGCCCCGAAGTTGTGGGTGCGCTTGCCGTTGTAGACGCCGATGCCCAGATAGCCGCTCTCGCGGCTCATGGCAGGAGCGCGGGCACGACGATCTGAACCTTGCCACCCTCTACGCTAAGCGAGAGGAGCGCGAGGCCACCGCCCTCCCCCAGGAGCACCACCTTGGTCTCGCGAGCGGCGGCCGGCTCCGCGAGCCAGTCGAGCTGCGCCTTCGCGAGCGCTGGCATGAGTCGCGCCACGTCGCCCCCGAGGACGCCGAAGACGGCGGTGAGCCCGGACTTCACCGCGAGCCCCAGCGTCTCACAGGTGCGCATCGCGGCGGGGTCGGCCGCGGCTACCACGCACGCCACCATGCGCGGATCCTGGGCACGCACCAGCACCAGATCCTTCGCGTGCGTGGCCATCACCTCGCGCACCGTGGCCACCGCACGCGCCTCCGGAAGAACCGGAAGTGCGTGACGTTCCCGCAGCGATTTGCCGATCATCCGCGCTACCGAGGGTCGGCGGCCGGGAGCGGCTCGAGGCCGCCATTGGCGCTCGCGGGCGCGCTGGGCGCGGATACTGGGTTCGCGGCGATGGCGCCGTTGGTTGCGCCCTGGGGCGGGTCGACGTAGAGGTAGACCTTGGTGCCTTCCGGCAGGGCGTCGTTGCGCCCGCGGCGGTTGATGCGCTCCATGAGGGCCGGCGAAACGTTGTGGCGCTGACCGATGGAGGCCAGCGTGTCGCCGCTCTTGGCGGTGATCTCGATGCGCTTGCGGCCCTTGGGATCGGTGAGCGCGAAGAACTGCTCGCTGCCCACGGGAATCACCCGCACCTCGGACTCGCCGAGTGCCGCGGTCTTGGCCACGTCGACGTCGGCCGGAACGAAGAGCTGCAGGGTCATACCTTCCTGAAGCCGCCCGGAAGGATCGAGCGTGTTCCACTTCACGATCTCGTCGAGGGTCACGTGATAGCGCTCCGCGAGATCCTTCGTGGTGTCGCCCACTGCCACGCGGTGAAAGAGTCGCCTGCGACCGGGGTACACGAACACTTCCTGGGGCACCACCACCGGGAGCAGCTTGTCGTCGGCGGGAACGCCGCCCACTGCGCCCTTGGGGAGCAGGAGCACCGCCCCCTCCTTCAGGGTCTCGCCCTTGGCCAGGTGATTGAGCTCGGCGAGCTTGGTCTGCGGCACGTGCGTGCGCGTGGAGATCTGATCCAGCGTCTCACCGAAGCGCACGGTGGTGACCTGCACCTCGCCGGTCTTCAGCTTGGGGAGGTTCTGCTGCGCCTGAGCGCCGCGGCCCGCCGGCACCCGCAGCGTGTAGGCCACCGTGCCGGGGGGCGTCCGCGAGAGACGCAGCTCCGGGTTCAGCTGCTCGAGCTCCTTCACCGGCACGCCCGAGGCCTGGGCGATGACCGCGAGCGTGGTGCCGGGCGGTGCGGCGATCTCTTCGCCATCGGTGCTCGGATCGTGGGGCACGTCTTTGAGGCCGAAGACCGCCGGGTTCTTCATGGCCACCGCCGCCGCGAGGATCTTCGGCACGTAAAGCGTGGTCTCCCACGGCAGCGCGCCTTCGAGCTGCGACAGGCTCCAGTAGTCGTTGGTGTTGTAGCGCTTCACCACCGAGACGAGGCCGCCGTAGCCCATGTTGTACGCGGCCATGGCGAGCTCCCAGCTCCCGAGCCTTCGCTGCAGATCCGAGAGGAAGTCGGCCGCAGCCTCGGTCGACGGGCGCACCGCGTAGCGCTGATCGAGCCAGCGATCCTGGGCGAGGCCGTAGGCGCGCCCGGACTCGGGCATGAACTGCCACAGCCCCACCGCGCCGGCAGGTGATCGCGCGGAGGGATCGTATCCGCTCTCGATCATGGCGAGCCACGCCAGGTCCTCCGGCATGCCCTTCTTCTTTAGGACCTTGCGGATGCCATCGCGATAGCGGCCGCTCCGACGGGCCCAGAGCGCGAGCGTCGCCTTGCCGCGGGGATCGTCGCGGAAGAACTCGAGGTAGCGCACCAGGCGCGCTTCCCAGCGAATGGGCAGGTCCGGCAGGTCGAGCTTCGACAGCCACGCGATGTCGCGGCCGCCCTCGGCCACCGTGGGCGTGGCGGTAGCGGGCGCTGGCGGAAGGCCGGTTGCGTGCACACGGGGAAGCTTGGTGTCGAGGTTGCTCGTAGCGTTCTGCGGACCGAACAGCTCGCGCTCGGCCTGGGTCAGCGAACGAAGCTCCGGCGTCTCCGGGCCCATGGCCATGTCGCCGCTTGGACGCGGGAGCGGCGCGCCATTCGACGGGTTGCCGGTGACGACCTTGCCCGGTGTCGGCACGTCTTCGCGTGGCTTCTTGCCTGCGGGCTTGGCGCCCGGCTTCGCAGCGGGCTTGGTAGCGGTCGGCGCTTTCGCGGTGCGCGAAGGCTTCGGCTTCGGCTGGGCTTGCGCGGCCCCCACCGCGACGACGACGGAAAGCGCGCAGAGCAGGGGGCGCAGTCGGCTTCGCATGGGCTACTTGTTATGACGTAGGTCGGTGTGGGTCAAGTTTGGGGGCCCCGAAGCTCCCAGCGCCCGGAGAAGCAGAGGGAGATGGGGCACGGGCACGGGCACGGGCCAGAGGGGTGGCTGTCTGTCGCGCAAGCTCAGCGACAGGCTTCAGTGCTGAACGTGCATTGAGCGTGAGGGGCTCGATTGCAGCGACGTGGGTGCGTGGGCACCGCGACCTTCCACGATCTCGAGCTCGCTCGCGGGCGACGCGGGCGGGCAATTGGTGGTGCACGCCGAGGTCTGGGTCTGCCCACCCGGTGCTGCTGCTGCTGCTGCGACCGCGGGCGGCGGCTTGCCTTCCTCGCTCTCACCGTCGCTGGGGAGCGCCGGGAGGAGCGCGCCGTCGAAGCCCACCGGCACTTGGTAAATGTCGGTGGTGGGCGGGTAGAAGTCGGTGCTGGTCTCGGTGCGCTTGGTGCCGTCGGCGTACACGAGCTCGCGCGTGCGCCGCACCCGGTAGCCCTTGATGCCGTGCTGCTTGTGCACGACCTTCTTGCCGGTGAGCCAGGTCTCCTCCACGAGCTTCCGGGGGAACGGCGTGGTGCTGACGATCTCGCGGCCGAAGTGCACGGTGGCCGGACGCTCACGCCCGAGGATCTCCACCTTGAGCGTATTGCCGCTGGTGCGCGCGTGGACGACCACCGGGAACGGATGCGGGTTGCGCATCTTCAGGTCCACCGACGGGTACACCACCGTCGAGTCGAGCCCCATGGGAATGTAGGCGCTGGGTCGCGAGTGCGGGAGACGCTCGAGGATCTCGAGGCCGCTGAAGAACGAGGCCGCGTGGAAGGTGGAGGCCACCTGGCAGGTGCCGCCGCCGACGCCTTCGACCATCTCGCCCTTGGAGATCTCCCACGACTTCTTGAAACCGGCGGCTTCGCTGCGCTCCCCCACCACCGCGTTGAAGCTGATGATCTCGCCCGGAGACAGAATGAGCCCGTCGAGCTTGGCGGAGGCGACGTCGATGTTGGTGCCCCGGCGCGCCTGCTCGCCGCCCCGGGAAAAGTGCGTCTCGTACTGGGAGATGACCGTCGAGATGTCGAGCTTCTTCACGAACTCGCTGGAGACCCGCGGCGCGAAGCTGCCCACCGGGAGCGTGACGGTCGTCTCCGCCTGCGAAGCCACCGCCTGGAGTGCGTTCATGGATCCGAACAGGTCGATGTAGCGGCCGTTCTTCTCCGGCACCACCTGATGGTTGTCGAGGTCGAGCTTGGCCGACATGGGCGGCGTGTCGAGCTCGTCCTTGAGCCCCACCACGAACCGGGTCACCGCCTCACCGTCCACTGCGAAGGTGATCGGGACGTCGACCTCCTGCGCGTCGCGGAAGATGGCGAACCGCGCGAGAAACCCCCGCTGCTTGGCGGCCGCCGCGGCGCGATCCGCCACCGCATCGGCGGCAACCTGGATGCCGATCTCGTCGAGCCGGGCCTCGGCCACCACCTTCTCGTCGCCCGCGAGCTTGACCTTCAGGCGGCGCTCCAGCGCGCGGCCGCCTTCCGCCAGCGCCAGCGCGCGCGCCTCGGCGACCGAGTGGACGGGCGTACCGGCCACGTGCACGTGGGTCCAGTCGGTGTGCTCCTCGACCAGGAGCGGCGCGGCGAAGTAGCTGCCTCCGGCCGCGGCGCTCCTGGTCGAGG
>JABFRG010000089.1 GCA_013141295.1 Polyangiaceae bacterium | reverse complement strand
GCGCGTCCCCGCACGCGCCGGGGAGTTCTGCGGGGCTTTTTCCGCAGCCTTCCGGTTCCCGGGGAGTCGGCTTTGTGAAGGCCTCGCAGTAGTGCTATGCGTGCGCCCGTGATCGTCCTCGATAAAGTCACCAAGCGCTTCGGTCCCAAGATTCTCTTCGAGAACGTCAGCATGCAGTTCGATCCGGGAAAGAGGTACGGCCTCACCGGTGCCAACGGCGCGGGCAAGTCCACGCTCCTGAAGATGCTCGGCGGCGACGAGGACACGGACACCGGATCCATCAGCATTCCCGGCAACATGCGGCTGGGCGTCCTGCGCCAGAACCACTTCGCCTACGACGAGCAGCGAATCGTCGACGCCGTCATGATGGGCAACAAGGCCCTCTGGGACGCGATGCAGGAGAAGGAGCGGCTTCTCGCCGGCGAGGTCACCGACGAGGTGGGCATTCGCCTGGGTGAGCTCGAAGGCGTCATCGCCGAAGAGAACGGGTACGTGGCCGAGAGCGAAGCGGCGGAGCTCCTCGGGGGTCTCGGCATCGGGCCCTCGCAGCACGAAGACAAGATGAGCACCCTGCCCGCCGGCTACAAGCTGCGCGTCCTTCTGGCGCAGGTGCTCTTCGGCAAACCCGACGTGCTCCTCCTCGACGAGCCCACCAACCACTTGGACCTCGAGTCCATCCACTGGCTGGAAGACTTCCTCAAGGACTACCGCGGCACGGTGGTCACGGTGAGCCACGACCGGCACTTCCTCAACTCCATCGCGACCCACATCTCCGACGTCGACTACCAGACCATCACGGTCTACGCCGGCGGCTACGAGGACTTCGTCGACGCCAAGTACGAGAACCGGCAAAAAGCCGAGGCCCAGAACGCTTCGGCCAAGAAGAAGATCGCCGAGCTCCAGTCGTTCGTGGATCGCTTCGGCTCCCACGCCTCGAAGTCGAAGCAGGCGCAGTCGCGCGTGAAGCAGATCGAGAAGCTGGAAGTGAAGGACCTCAAGCGCACCAGCCTGGTGCGCCCCTTCGTGCGCTTCGAGTTCGAAAAGCCCAGCGGCCGCGACGTGCTCCGCATGGAGAACGTCGACAAGGCCTTCAAGCAGGACGACGGCACGGTCAAGCAGGTGTACCGCGGCCTCAACCTCAACGTGAACCGCGGCGACCGTATCGCGGTCATCGGCCCCAACGGCGTGGGTAAGTCCACCCTGCTCAAGCTCATGGTGGGCGCCGCCAGCGGCCTCGACGCGGAAGCCAAGAAGGACACGCTCACCCCCGACGCCGGCGCCATCCGCTGGGGTCACGACACCAGCGTGGGCTACTTCGCGCAGGATCACCACGAGGCCATCGGCCACACCTCGGCCGGCATGAACGCCTTCCAGTGGCTCTACAGCTTCAAGAAGCTGGCGCCGCAGGAAGAGATTCGCGGCATCCTCGGGCGCCTGCTCTTCTCCGGCGATTCGGCGCTGAAGAACACCGAGTCGCTCTCCGGCGGTGAGTGCGCGCGGCTGCTCCTGGCGAAGCTCGTGCTCATGCAGAACAACGTGCTCATCCTCGACGAGCCCACCAACCACCTGGACATCGAGTCCATCGAGGGCGTCCTCGACGGCATCAAGCTGTTCCAGGGCACGGCGGTGTTCGTGAGCCACGACCGGCACTTCGTCTCCGAGCTCGCCACCCGCGTGGTGGAGCTTCGGCCGGGCCCCGACGGCGCCCAGGTCATCGACTTCAACGGCACCTACGAAGAGCACCTCGAGCGCACCGGCGCCGACTACATGCGCAAATAGGAGGCCGGTGTTTTCCGGCGATCCCTTCGCGGGGCCTTCGTCGGACGTCCTCACGTACAGGAGTACGCTCCGGGCGCTGCCCCCAACGAACGCGCCTCGCTCGGTCTCCCCGGAAAACCCTCGGCTCCTGCGTCCGCGCGCTCGGGAAAATGAAGAAAGGCCGCGTTCCTTGGGGAACGCGGCCTTTGCTTTGTCGGCGCCTGGTGGCGCGCGCTCGGCTCTAGAGACGGAACGGCTTCGCGCCGGCGTAAACGGCGCCTTCGCCGAGCTCGAACTCGATGCGGAGGAGCTGGTTGTACTTGGCGACGCGGTCCGAGCGGGAGAGGCTGCCGGTCTTGATCTGGCCGGCGTTGGTGGCCACCGCCAGGTCGGCGATGAAGGTGTCTTCGGTCTCGCCGGAGCGATGGCTGATGATCGACCGGTAGCCGGACTCGGTGGCCATACGGATGGCTTCGAGGGTCTCGGTGAGGGTGCCGATCTGGTTCACCTTGATGAGGATGGAGTTGGCGACGCCGTCCTTGATGCCGCGGGCCAGGCGCTCGGTGTTGGTGACGAAGAGATCGTCGCCCACCAGCTGGACGCGCTTGCCGAGCTTGTCGGTGAGGGCCTTCCAGGTGGTCCAGTCGTCCTCGGCGAAGCCGTCCTCGATGGAGACGATGGCGTACTTGGCGCAGAGCTTCTCGTAGGCGGCGAGGAGCTCCTCGCCGGAGATCTTCTTCTTGTCGTACGTGTAGGTCTTGGAGGCCTTGTCGTAGAACTCGCTGGCCGCGCAGTCGAGCGCCAGATGCACGTCCTTGCCGGGTGCATAGCCGGCAGCTTCGATGGCGCGGGTGACCTCGGCCAGGGCTTCCTCGTTGGACCCGAGGCGCGGCGCGAAGCCGCCTTCGTCGCCCACCGCGGTGGTGAGGTTCTTCTCCTTGAGGACCTTCTTGAGCGCCGCGAAGATCTCCGCGCCGCAGCGCAGGGCCTCGGCGAAGGTGGCAGCGCCGGTGG
>JABFRG010000674.1 GCA_013141295.1 Polyangiaceae bacterium | reverse complement strand
GCCCGACGCTTCCACACCCGTGCGGGTCGATGGTTCGAACACAGCAACCTGCGATCTGGGCTCGGGCTTCGATGCGGCGGAGTGCGCGTGGCTCCACGCCTTGCGGCTGCCGGAGAGCGGCCTCGAGCCCGCCCGGGGAAACGCCGTCGCCGAGCGACGGGATGCCGCGCTCTTCGGCATGAATGTCTTCTACGATGCGCGGTTCTCGGCCACCGCGGACGTGCGATGCGCGACTTGCCACGATCCCGAGTACGCCTTCACCGGGCGCCGGTCGCGCTTCGAGGCGCTCTTGCCCAGGAGCTCGCCGACCCTTCTGGACGCCATGGGCTCGCGCTGGCTCTTCTGGGACGGCCGTGCCGATAGCGGTTGGGCGCAAGCCCTTGGGCCCTTCGAGAACGCCAAGGAAATGGGTTCGAACCGGCTGAACATCGCGCACCGGGTCTACGCAAACTACCGGGCGCAGTACGAGGGACTCTTCGGACCCCTGCCGCCGCTCGATGGCATTCCCGCCTCGGGCGGCCAACCGCCGCGTTTTCCCGCCGACGGGCGACCGGGGGATGCCGCGTGGGCGTCGATGGCGCCGGCGGACCGCAAGGCCGTCGACACCGTCTTTGTCAATGTCGGGAAGGCCATCGAGGCGTTCGAGCGCCGCGTGGTCACCGGGCCTTCGCCCTTCGACGCCTTTCTGGACGGAGATCGCGACGCCGTTGCCGAGGAGGCCAAGGCCGGTGCGCGGATCTTCTTCCGCTCCGGCTGCGCACGCTGCCACGGGGGACCGCGCCTCACCGACGGAGCCTTCCACAATCTCGGTGTTCCCGATGCGGACCCGCAGTCGGCGATGGGCCGTCAGCGAGGCATCGAGCTGCTCCTGGCCGACGAGTTCAACGCTGCGGGCCCCCACTTCGACGGCCCTCCGCCCAGCGACTTTCCGCCGAAGACGTCGGGCCAGGACCTGGGTGCGTTTCGCACGCCGTCCCTTCGGAACGTGGGCGTTACCGCTCCCTACGGGCACACGGGGCAGTACAACACACTGGAGGACATCGTCGATTTTCACCTGCAAGGAGGTGGTCGGGCTCGAACGGACCTCGTCGGCACCGTCGACCCGCTCCTCGAGCCGGTCCGCCTCCAAGGGGCGGACCGGGCAGCGCTCGTGGCGTTCCTCCGTGCGCTCACGGGAAGCGGACCGGCGGTTCCCTGGGACACCTGGCCGTCGAGGTGAGCCGAACGCCGCGTGGGGACCGGCCGTAGGAGCTCCGAGTCGGCCCACGGAGGGCGCACCAGTTCACCCCGGTGCGGTCACGTTCGCCGCCCAGCTGCGTGGCACGCGGCGTGCTCGATTGGCCGCATGCTGCTCCGTCGATGTTTGCCATTCGGCCTCGCTGCCGCTGCTCTCTCGTGCGCGCTCTCAAATGCCGGTGGACCCGAACACGAGAGCGAACGTGGTCTTGGCGGGGCGAGCGGCGGCAACGGGCCGCCGCAGGACGCTGGCGCCGAGGTTGGGCCGGGCTGGTCGGGGACCGACGCCGGAGCTCCCAGCGGCTGGCTCTTCACCCGGGGAAACAAGGTCTACGTCGCCGGCGCCTCCGGGCCGGCAGCGGTGTGGGTGGGCCGCGGCTTCAACATCGACGACATGTTCTTCTGCGGCTACAACGCGGGGCTCACGATGCCGAACGCCGAGCAGGCGATGATGACGCTGGTCGACACGGCGATCACCACCTGGAAGCCCACCTTTCTCCGCTTCTCGCTCTCCATGAGCAGCTATGCGCGGACGAGCTGGACCGGGGATGCCGCGCAGTACAAGACGCCGATGACCAACGTCGTACGTGAAGTGGGGAAGTTTCCCGGCGTCTATGCGCTCGTGACGCTGCGGAGCGACGTATCCATGACCTGCGCCGACGACGCAACGTGCCTCCCGACGCCGGCCACCGACGCCGTGTACGTGGCGTTGGTGGATAGCTTCGCGCGAGCGCCCTTCGTTGCCTTCGGAGTCGCGAACGAGCCCGGGGGCAATGCGGTGCCGAGCGCGACGCTTGCCGACAAGATGATGCACGTGGTGAGCGTGGTTCGCGCCGAGGAGGACCGCCTCGGCGTGCCGCACCACATCGTGTCCGTCCAGGGCACCAACTGGACGAGCGATATCTGATACTACCGAGCCAACCCGCTGCCCTACGACAACGTCGTGTACGAGGTTCATGGCTACCCCCCGGCCCCCGCGTCGTACACCTTCGCCGAGCTGCCGGTCATCGTGGGGGAGTACGGAACGCTCGCCGACGTGCCCGCCTTCTTCGCGGACCTCGAGACCAAACAGATCCCCAGCTTGGCGTGGGACATGGCTCCCTACAGCAACTGCGCGCCGGACCTCGTCGCCGTGAATCGCAGCTCCACGAATCTGGTGCCCAATGCCTGGGGAAGCACCGTGAAGGCGTATCTCGCTGCGCACTGACGTGTCGGCGCTCGCCGCATCGGACCTACGGCGTCCGAACGGACCTCGCGCGTCCCGTCCTGCCTACGGATTCGCCGATTTTCGACGGCCTTCGCTCCCGCGGGAGCGAAGGCCGTGCGGGCATGGCCCGTGCACCAAGGTTGGCTACGAGCCGCAAACGGCTCCTTGGAGGTATTTACCATGTTGAACTCGTTCAAAGTCCTGGGTGCGATGGTGCTGGTGGCTTCTTCGGTAGCTTGCGCCGGTAGCGTAGAGCCCGAGCCCACGGAGCCGGTTGCTCAGCCCACAGAGGGCGCGGTTGCGCCGAATCAGGCCCCGGTATGCAGATTCACTTGCCGAAGTGGTCCGGACGGCGTCGAGGTCTGCCGCGGAAACGGCCCCCAGTGTAACGGCAAGGATCCCCACGAGTAGGCAACGTTCGTCCCAAGGCTATGGCCTCGGACTTCGACCCTGCGCGTCCATTTCGGACACGCAGGGTCTACTTTTTTGGAGTGTGCGTGTGCTCCGAGACCTCTCGCATCTGCGCCTCTCTCGCCCGGCGTAGAGATGCGCGAAGAGCTCGACCGGCCTGCGTGCGGCCTGACATTCATGCGATGGTGCATGCCTGCAGGTTGGCACAGCCTCTGCACCCGTTCTCGGCATGAAAATACTCGCTCGTTGCTCGCTCCTCGGCGTCCTTGGGTCACTCGCGTGCGGCCCACAGTCTCCAGCGCCGCGCGCTGGGGCTGCGCTTCCCGAGCGCTACCAAGGAACCATTACGTATCATGTGACCGCAGGCGCGCTCGACGCTGGCGGAACGACGGATCAGGACGGCACGCTGGCCGTGACGTTGCGGCAGACCTCACCTGGCACCTACGAGGGGGACACATCGGCAGCCTTCTCGCTGCAGTTCCGACGGCCCGGAGTGACGTGCGATACGGTCGAAAAGACCAACATTCCGGCCCGCGTTTCGCTGACAGTCTTCCCGGACAATGACTCGAGCTATCCATCGCGAGTGGGCGTCATGGTTGTAGGGGACTACTCGGCAACGGCCAAATGCTGCGACGCAACGACCTGTTGGCAGGAGGATGCCTCGTCGACGCTGGCGGTCCACTCGGGTTGTACTCCCTCCGACTATCCAGTTTGGACCAACGCTTCCCGGCTGGACAATCAGGGCCAGTACACGTGCGGCGACGCGGCTCAGGCAACCATCGTATCGAAAGTGAGCTGGAACTTGGAAGCGAAGTAGGTCGTGGTTGGCGGCTTCGCGTCGGCGACGAATCGTGTGTTGGAACCTTGAATGACTGGTCGCGGTGCCGGGCCCCCCGTGACACGGTGCTCGGCTGTTCGGCGCCAGGTCTGGGAACGGCTACTGCCGCACCACGAACACGGAGCTCTCGGCAGAGCGAAGGATGACGGCGCCCCGGTGCACGACCGCGGCAGCGTTGTAGAGGCTCGGGCCGGCAAGGCTCAGGCGTCGCACCCGGCAAGCCCAGCTCGCGCACCCCGTCCGTCCGTGGGCGCCGCCGACGAATAGCTCGTCCTTCATGACCGCATCCGGGCCCGGTGTATCGGCTACGTATGCAAGTCTGCTTGGGCCTTCGACTCCGCGGTCGGGCATTCGCCGCGACCTTGTTCGGCTCCGGCGTTCAGAGCCCGCCGTTCACCGGGATGGTCTTGCCGGTGAGAAAGTCGCTGTCGAGCGCCAGAAAGGCGATCACCCGCGCCACCTCGTCAGCCGTGCCGCGGCGCCCCAGCGCGCTGAAGGCGGCGAAGTCCCGCGACAAGGCGCCCGAGAGCGCCTCGCTCGCGCCACCTTCGAGCAGGCCGACGCTCACCGCGTTGACGCGCACGTTGCGATGTCCGAGCTCCTTGGCCAGGGCCATCACCAGCGCGCCCTTCGCGCCCTCGGCGGCGGCGAAGCAGGCGGGAAGAGGAAGGCTCTGCGCGCGATCGAGGGCGCCGGCGATCACCAGGTCGATGCGGCGCGTGCTCTCCGCGGGCAGCGAGCGCGCCAGCCACTGGGCGGCGAAGAGCGGCGCCCGCACCGCCACGTCCATGGCGCTCTCGTAGAGGGTCGGGGTGAGGGTCGCGACGTCGGCCTCGGCGAAGGTGCCGGCGGCGTGCACCAGGACGTCGAGAGGGGCGCCCTTGGAAGCGCGCTCCAGCCCTTTGCGCAGCGCCTCGAGGTCGGTCAGATCGAGTGCCATCGCCGTGGAGCCGGTCTCGGCCGCCAGGGCGAGCGCTGGCTTTTCTCGGGTCCGATAAGTGTGCCATACATCGAGCCCGCGGGCGCGCAGGAGACGCACTACGGCGGAGCCCAGATAGCCACTTCCGCCGAGCACCAGGGCCTTGCGCGGCGCCGTCACACGCCACCGTCCACGACGATCTTGGCGCCGGTCACGAACGACGCTGCGTCACTGGCGAAGAAGACGCAGGCCTCGGCCAGCTCCTCCACCGTGCCGGTGCGGCCCAGCGCTGCCTGGCCCCGGTACTCGTCGATGCGATGCGGGAGCAGCGTTTTGCCGAGCCCGTGGTCGAGCAGGCCGGGCGCCACCAGGTTCACGCGAATGCCGTGGCGCCCCACTTCTTTCGCCAGGCTCTCGGTGAAGCCGCGCAGGGCTGCCTTGGCGGTGGCGTAGTGCACCGGCGACTCCACCACCCGATCCGATGCGAAGGAGCCGATGCTGAGGATGGAACCGGATTTCTGGCGAATCATGGATTTCAGCGCTGCGCGGGAGAAGAGGTAGGCGCCCTTCACGTGGGAGTCGATGACCGCGTCCCACTCGTCTTCGTCGATCATGGCGATGGGCAGCACCTCGGTGACGCCGGCGTTGTTCACCAGCACGTCGATGCCGCCCCAGTCCGACTTCATCTGCGCTGCCACTTCGCGTGCATGCGCGGCGTCGGCCACGTTGCCGCGAAAGGCGAGCACCCGGCGCCCGAGGGCGGCGATCGCCTCCTCCGTGTCGCGCGCGGCGTCTTCCCTCGCGCGATAGGTGAACGCCACGTCGCCGCCCTCTCGCGCGAAGGCAAGGGCGATGGCGCGCCCGAGACCCCGGGAGCCGCCGGTGACGAGGCAGCGCTTGCCGGCGAGCTTGCCGATCATCGCGCACCAGCGATGGGCAGGCGGACCCGGTCGAAGATGCGGCCTGCGTCTCGCGAGCCCCAGCTTCGCGGCTCGCTCATGAATTTTGCTTCCTTGTCTCGATAGAGCACGTTGTAGGCGCACACGGGAATCTGCGTGCCGTCGGCGTAGCAGTTGGCGTCGCAGCAGGCGGCGAGTCGTTCGGTATCGAAGCTCTCGGCGTCCATGTGAGAGTGCACGTAGATGGCGAACGAGCCTTTCTCGGCGGCACGCAGCGCCTCCTCCGCCGAGGCCGCGCGATCCCGGGGAAAGAGCGCGCCGAGCTGCTTCTTCAGGAGCCCGAGCGTGCGCTCGCTCTCGGGGTCGTCCTTGGCGTAGAGCTCGAGGATGGCGCTCTTCATAGCTTCCTCGAGGCGGGCCGAGGGTTGCAAGTACAGCTGCTCGCCGAGGCAGGCGCGGAGCGTCTCGCGCGAGAGAAAACGCGTGTAGGGGATGGGCGGACCGCCCTCGTCGTCCACCAGCAGGTACGCCACCTGGTAACAGAGCGCATGCGCGCACGGGGTGCTCACGAAGTCGCTGCGGCCCAGCAGGCCGCCCGTCTGCGCCGCGAGGGCGTCGAGCACCTCGACCATGGTGATGCGCCCGCTGCGGTCGAAGTCGCCGCCGCTCTGCCCGGTGTACGTCATGGTGTGGAGCTCGAGATGCCGCACCGAGCGATGGGCCATGGCGTAGCGGACGAGGGCGCCCAGCTCGTGATCGTTGTAGCCGCGGGTGACCACGGGAATGAGAGTCACGTCGAGGCCCAGCTCGTCGCACAGTTCGACCGCGGCGAGCTTCGTCGGCAGCATGCGAGCGCCCTGCATGGCCAGGTCGGCGCGCTCGTCGAAGGTATCGAAGGAGAGCGCGATGCGCGCCCCGCGGTCGGCCAGCGCCTGGGAGAACGCGCGGTCCTTCACCAGACGAATGCCGTTGGAGCACACGGTGACCCGGCGGACGCCAGCCTCCCGCGCGATGTCGAGCATGGCGAGCAGCTCGGGGTGGAGTGTGGGCTCGCCGCCGGTGAGGTTCACGATGTCGGTACCGCCGGGGTCTTGCACCAGGGCGCCGATGGCGCTGCGAAAGTCGCCCAGCGACATGTGATACGCGCCGTCGTTCTTGTTGTGCACGTAGCAGATGGGGCAGTCGAGGTTGCAGGCGCTGGTGATGGTGAGGACCGGCAGCCGAGTCGCTACCTGGTGCGCCGCGCAGGTGCCGCAGTCGAAGGGGCAGCCGCGCGCCACCTCGGTGGGAGTACGCGCCGGAGGCACGTAGTGGCGCTCCACGTTGCGGGTCTCGGCATACCAGGCCGCGTCGGTGGAGATGCGCGCACGCTGGATGCCGTGCATAGTGCACTCTTTTTGCAAGAACACTTCGCCGCCGGCTTCTTGCACCTCGGCCGGCACCGACCCGAGGCAGACGTTGCACAGGCTGGTGGTGGCGTAGGGGAAGGCGCTCACGATACCCATTCGGCGATGTGCGCCAGCTCTTGCGCGACGGCCTTCACGAAGCGATCGAGGGTGGCATCGTCCACGTCGAGCCGTGGCTGCACCCGCAGGACGCGCCAGTCGTGACCGCAGGCAAAGGTGAAAAAGCCGTGCTTGTAGAGGCGGTAGGCAAGAATCGGCGCGATGGTGGCGCGCGCCGCGAGCTTGGGGAGACCCCAGTGCTCGAACGAGAGCCAGGGGTGCTCCGGCTGATGCAGCGCGATACCCAGCAAGAGACCCTCGCCGCGCACCTCGTCGAGCAGAGAATTGCCCGCCAGCGCCTCGCGCAGGGCCTTGCGTAACCTCTCGCCGGCGGCGCGCGCGCGAGAGAGCACCGGCTCGGTGAGGAGCGAGAGGGTGGCCAGCGCCGCAACCGCCGACGCGCCGTTCTGGCCAAGCGTCACGTTGTGCGACTCGCCGTCTTCGAAGTCCTCACCGTAGGCCCGCATGAAGTGCGCCTCGGTGGTGAGCATGGCGGCCACCGCCATGAGGCCTCCGCCCAGCTGCTTGCCCAGCACCACCGCGTCCGGGCGCCGGGGCCAGGTCTCGCTGGTGAGAAAGCGCCCGGCGCGCCCGAGGCCGCTCTGAACCTCGTCGGCGATCAAGAGCGCGCCATGCGCTCGGGTCTCGCTGCACGCCGCCTCCACGAACGCGGCGGGGAGCGCGTGGACCCCGCCTTCGCCCTGGATCGGCTCGACGATCACCGCGGCCACGTCGCCCGGTGCGAGCTCGCGCCGGAGCGCCGCTGCGTCACCGAAGGGAATGCGTGTGATGCCTGGAAGGTGGGGCCCGAAGGGATCGCGGAAGGGGCCGTCGTGCATGAGGCCCATGCTCCCCATGCCGCATCCGTGGTACGCGCGCTCCACGCCGACGATGCGCGGCCGGCCGGTGGCGGCGCGAGCCAGCTTCAGCGCAGCCTCCACCGCCTCGCTGCCCGTGCATGTAAGGTACACGCGATCGTATGCCCCGCCGGCGTGCTCGCACAGGCGCCGGGCCAGGCGGCCGGTGAAGGGGTTCACCCGGGAGGGAAACCAGTTGGGTGCGTCGGACGCCAAGAACTCCGCCACCGCGCGGCTCACCTCGGCGCGGCGATGGCCGAACGCCTGCACCCCGTGAAAGTCTTCGAACACCGCGCCGTCGGCGCCTACCAGGAGGCCGCCGCGAACGTGGTGAAAGTCCACCGGCTCCCGGGAGAGCGCGGCGCGGCTGGCGATGAGCGGGTTCACGAAGTCGCGAAACTCGGCGAAGCCGTGGGTCAGCATGTTCGTAAGCGACTCCGGCTGCGCGTCCACTCCCGGAGCCTATCTGCGTGCGCGCCGCCCTACAATCGACGCGCTCGCTACTTTCCGGCGCGCGCGAGGCCGCTCTGGGGATCGTGGCGCTCGGCGCCCTCCGGGAGGCGACTCTTCATATCGCGCTCCAGGATCTCGCCGCGCACCCACAGGGTTCGTTCGACCATCGTCAGGAAGACCCGCTCGATGGCGGCCTGGATGGCGGGACCGGCCTCGGGCCCCTCGAGAATGCCGAACGCGCGGGCGATGGCTTCGCCGGTGGCGAGCCCGGAGGCGTGGGCCTCGCTGCGGAGCCGATAGATGGATGGGGGGCCCTCCGGCAAGGTCACGCACGGTACGTCGAGGAGGCCCGGCACGCGCTTTCGCACCTTCGAGGCCTGGCGCCAGTTGCCGTCGGGTACAACCAGCACCACCGGCCGCGGCGAGCTCGCAAAGTGCTCGATGGGCACCGCGTCCGGATGCGGAAAGAGGAGGAGCGGCTGCACGTCGTCGCCCAAGGCGATGGGCGCGCTGGGAGCGCCTTCGTGGCCCCGCACCAGCACCTCGGCGTTGGCCAGGCACTCGGCGGCCAGGCGTCCGGTGTTGGTGGGCTTCCGGTCCTCGTAGCGATGGATCACCAGCACCAGCCGCGCGCGGGTCTCGAGCCGCGGAATCTCCGCGCACACGCACACGCTCCCGTGCAGATGGCATCGCCGGCAGCGCACCACCGCGTTGGCCCTACGGCTCACCGCGGATCAGTCTTCGGCGACGTCGGTGGCGCCGCCCTTGCGCAGCGTGCCGCCGGCGGCAGCCAGCAGGTAGGCCTCGATGAAGGGATCGAGATCGCCATCGAGGACCGCGTCGACGTTGCCCGTCTCGTGCGAGGTGCGGAGATCCTTCACCAAACGATAGGGCGCGAGGACGTAGCTGCGAATCTGGCTGCCCCAGGCGATCTGGCTCTTCGACGCCTGGTAGGCGGCGTTGGCCTCTTCGCGCTTCTGCACTTCTTGCTCGTACAGCTTGGCCTTGAGCATCTTCAGGGCCATGGCGCGGTTCTGGTGCTGCGATCGCTCGGCGCGGCATACGATGACGATGCCGCTGGGGATGTGCTTCATCCGCACCGCGGTCTCGACCTTGTTGACGTTCTGACCACCCTTGCCGCCGGCGCGCATGGTGGTGGTCTCGAGGTCCTCGTCCTTGACCACGATGTCGATCTCGTCGTCGATGTCGGGGGTGACCTCGACCGCCGCGAACGAGGTCTGGCGGCGCGCATTGGCGTCGAAGGGCGAGATGCGCACCAGCCGGTGCACGCCGTTCTCGGCCCGCAAGTTGCCGAAGGCGTAGTCGCCCTGGACGGTGAACGAGGCGCCGTCGATGCCGAAGTCGTCGCTGTCTTGGTAGTCGACGATGTCGGTCTTGAAGCCGCGGGCCTCGCACCAGCGCAGGTACATGCGCAGGAGCATTTGCGCCCAGTCCTTGGCGTCGGTGCCGCCGGTGCCCGGGTGAATGCTGACGATGGCGCCGGCGTGGTCCACCTCGCCGGAGAGCATGCGCTTCAGCTCGGCCGCGCGAACGCGGCCTTCGAGCGCCACCAGCAGGCCTTCGGCCTCGGCGATGGTGGGCTCGTCGTTCTCGGCGACGCCCAGCTCCAAGAGCTCCCGAGCGTCGTCGACGTCGCGCCACAGTTTTTCGAAGTGCTCGACGGAGGCCTCGAGACCCGAGCGCTTCTTCGAGACCTTCTGCGCCTTGGCGGCGTCGTCCCAGAAGCCTGGTGCCAGCGTTTGCTGAGCTAAACGCTCGATTTCGTTCTTGCGTCTCGGGATGTCAAAGATGCCCCCTTAGCGTCGTAAGGCGCCTTTGAAGGTCCGACAGTTTATCGCGCGACTCGGCAAGCATGGGTCTCGTCTTACCGTGACCGGCCGCCGAGCACAAGGGAAGCCCGGCATTGCCTGGTGAACCGATGGCGTTCTACCATCGGGCGGTGGACGCGTCCGTTACGCCGCTCGCCAACATTCTTCATCGGGGAACCCTCGCGCTGCTGGTGGGCGAGAAGATATTCGCCCGCGGCGAGACCTACTTTCGCGACGGCCGCGTGCAGAAGCTCACGCGCGCCAAGGGCGTGCTCACCGCTACCGTGCGCGGAACCAGCACCTACGAGGTACGCATCTGGGCGAGCCGCGAGGGGGTGGCCTACAAGTGTCAGTGCCCCTTCGGCGCCGAGGGGCTCTTCTGCAAGCACGCGGTGGCCGTGGCGCTCGCCTGGGTGAACGCCGAAGGCAACCGCGACAACGCCTTCCAGGCGCAGCTCCGTAAGCTCGGCCACGCCGAGCTCTACGCGGTGGTCGACGCGGTGGCCAAGACCGAGGCCGGCAAGAAGCTGGTCATCGAGGCGTTGACCTCGATCATCGGCTCGTAGCCGGCGCGGTTTGCGGAGAAAGGGCGCCGCAATCTCCGCATTCTTGCGGAGAATAAGCCGCTGAATCTCCGCATCCGCCAGAATCGAGGCGCAGCGCAGGGCTTGGTGTGGCTACATTCTCCGCATAGGATGCGGAGAATGGCCCGCTACATTTACCAGCGCCGCGAGTGGCCCTCGTTCACGTGGTCGCCGGGCGAGCTCGCGCTGCCGCTCTCCACGGTCCGCTTCGCGCAAGGGCGGCTCCTCGGCAAGATGGCGGGGCTCGGCCTCGTGGCGCGCTCCGAGACCTCGATGCAGGCGGTCACCGACGAGGTCATGAAGTCGAGCGAGATCGAGGGCGAGAAGCTGAATCGCGCGCACGTGCGGTCTTCGGTCGCGCGGCGCCTGGGGCTCGATATCGGCGGCCTCCCGCACACCGATCGGCATGTCGAGGGGGTGGTGGAGATGATCCTCGATGCGACGCAGCGCTACCGGGAGCCGCTCGACACCGCGCGGCTCTTCGACTGGCATGCGGCGCTCTTTCCCACCGGGCGCAGCGGGGTGCGACGCCTCGCGGTGGGCACCTGGCGCCCCGACACCGGCGAGCCGATGCAGGTCATCTCGGGGCCCCTGGGCCTCGAGCGCGTGCACTTCGAGGCGCCCAAGGCCCCACGCATCGAAGCGGAGATGCGCGCATTCCTCGACTGGTTCAACGGCAGCGCGCCGCTCGACCCGCTCATCGTCGCCGGGCTCGCGCACCTGTGGTTCGTCACCATTCACCCGTTCGAAGATGGCAACGGGCGCATCGCGCGGGCCGTCGCCGACATGGCGCTGGCCCGCTCCGAAGAAAGCGCGAGCCGCTTCTACAGCATGTCGAGCCAGATACGCCGGGAGCGCAAGACCTACTATCGCATCCTGGAGACCACCCAGAAGGGCTCGCTCGACGTCACCCCCTGGCTCGCGTGGTTTCTGGCGTGTCTCGGCAGGGCCGTGGGCAAGGCCGACGACGTGGTGCAGGGCGTCGTCCATCGATCGCACTTCTGGGAGCGCATCTCCGGCGCGCCGATCAACGAACGACAGCGAAAGGTGCTGCAGCGCCTGCTGGATGGCTTCGAAGGAAAGCTCACCTCGTCGAAGTGGGCGAAGCTCGCCGACTGCTCCCAGGACACCGCCTCGCGCGACATCGCCGATCTCATGGACCGGGGCATCCTCGTGAAGGACCCGGCGGGAGGCCGTAGCACCAGCTATTCGCTGGTGGGGAGCTAGAAACCGTCGTCGCAGTACGCTGGGCTGATGAGCGTAATGCACTGGGTGCAACAGCTCTTTCGGTCGTCCTCGCACGAGGCGCCAGGAGGTCTGCAGGTCGCGCCATCTGCGGCATCCGGTCGGGCGTCCGATGCGCCGGACGCATCGACCGCGGCGTCACCGCCTCCGTCGACCTTTGGCGGCGCGGGAGACGACGAACACGATACGAGTAGCCAAAGAAGGAGCAGCGGCAACTGCATGCGTCCAAAGCTCATGGCTGCTGCGCCATCGGCTTGGCGACGAACGTAACTTTCATGGTGTGTGCTAGGCCGTTGTAGTTGAAAACAATCTTGAGCGCGTCAATAGGCCCCTTCTGAACGACGAGATGAGACTGCAACCGGTTGGTCGCCACGTTGAGCGTGAGAGGTGACGCCTTCCAACTCCAGCTCCAGCCGCCGTCGACCTCCCGGTATCCGAAGCACGCGCCCTCGTCGGAAGTGGGCACAACGGCAGCTCCCGGCTCCAGCTCGAGGTCGAGCGACTCGACCCAGGTTGATTGGCCTCGCTGGAGGGAAATCGCTGCCTCCTCCAGCGGCGCCTGTGACGTCGATTGACAACGCGTGGCGCGGTTGTTACTCGCGCGCACCAGCGCGTCCTGATCTGGGGCGAAGTCCGGGGGAAACTGGTGCACAGGCATGCGGAGATCCAGCGCAAACGCAAAGCTCCAATCCCGACCGCTCACGAGGCCCTTGCCATCGTAGAAGTTGACCTGCGAGAAATCGAGCTCGTACGTGGCGAGGCCCGACGGCGGTGGAGCAGCAGCCTCGGCCCCTGCGTCGGTTCCGGATGGGGACTCCGCTACGACGCCGTGGCATGCAACGATCGAGAGAAGGGCCAGTTGAGCGACGTGTTTCATCGGAACTCTACTTTCGCCAGAGGCAGCTCGCATAGGCACCTACGCGATCATCGAAAATGCCGGAGACGGTGGAGGGCTCGACCCGGAGCCGAATCTCACCGCCCACCGCCTGGTAAATTTCGGCGAACGGCTGGACCGCACCATTCGCACGGGTGGCCGACCATGCGCCGGTGAGGCCGCTGATGTAGCAGCGCACCTTGGCTTTGTCCGCAGCCGAAACGAGCTGCACATCCCCGGCAGAGTACACGTCGCGTACTGCATACTGCGGGGTCCAGCCTGAGCAACGCGATGCGAAGGATTCGCCCTTGAGCGGTCCGGTGCTCAGTGGCGCAGGGTCGAGCGTGTGCCCTTGAGCCAGCAGCGTGTTGCCGGAGAGGTTGTAGGTCCGCAGGAAGTCCTGACCGAGCTGCGCGATATTGCCGAATAGGCCTGTCAGCGGAGCGACCACGCTCGTGCTCAGTCCAACGTTATAAGAGGATGCCGGGGTCCTGCCGTCATCGCGTAGAAAAGCGATGCTGCCCGAGCAGGTCTTCGGGTCGGGAACACCGCGAAGCTCATCGTAGAAGGCGCCGCGCACCTCGCCTCCAGGGGCGGCCTTGTCAGGCAAACCGCTGTTGTTCGCGAAAAACTTTGCGACGAACTGGTTGCCCGTAAGAGCAATGCTTGCGGAGCTCCCGCGATACTTCGGATCGTCTTGCAAGATCTTGGAGTCGGTGGATTGCCAAAATGGGCCGTGGATGGAACGAAAATACGCAAACCCAGCTCGGCAATCGTCCTTCGTCGGATCGGCACATATCCCGAGGGGCACCTCGATGCTGGTGACACCCGTGACGGGATCCGAACGCGTTGCGCCGTTTATGACGGCGCTGTTCGATTCGGGTGTGGCTCCTTTGCGACGGAGTGGAACCGAGCGAGATCGATCACTTAACCCTCTTGAGGCTCGGCTTGGGCGGCGGCAGAGGGTCAGGGAGCTTTCGGTCCTCGTAGCGTGAAGCATGGTTGCG
>JABFRG010000975.1 GCA_013141295.1 Polyangiaceae bacterium | reverse complement strand
GCATCTCCTCCATGCCTAAGGCGAGCGTATCCGGCAGCTCATGGTCGGCGAACAGCCCCACCTCGGTGATCTCCAGCGGGTTCTTCGGCGGGGCCTCGGGGACCGCCACGTCGCACCGGAGCACCACCGTCACCGCATGAAAGCGGGGATCCCGGCTGGGCTCGGAGTACACGCCGGCGATGCCCCGGAGCGCCACCACCTTGGTCCCCGCCTCCTCCCACAGCTCGCGTTCGAGGCAGGCGGGCAGGCGCTCGCCCCACTCGACGGTGCCGCCCGGCAGCGCCCAGGTACCGGTGTCCGCCCTCCGGATGAGGAGCCATCGACCGTCCGGCGCCGTGGCCGCCGCGCAGACGCCCACCACCGGACGCTTCAGCGCGTGGCGCGCCGCTTCGCGAAGGATGGTCATGACCGATTTGGGGAGCAGCCGGATGGGGATCACGCTCCTTGCATACCATGTGCGCGACGGGCGTCCGCGGCGGAAACACCGAAGCCCGCGATGCAAGCACCGCGGGCTCCTGTGGTCTTCGTCGTCCGTAAGCCGAGTTCTGTCCGCGCATAGCGTCGCCGCTGCGCGCGTGGCAATCATTCCTCTAGGACCGCCGTTACCGACGGCCTCCAGCAGCCTACCCGCAGACTTCGAGCGAGCCGCTCTGCTCGCCTCGCCTTGCGACGAAGCGGATGGGTTCGGTCCCCCATGCGTCTGCCTATGTGGCCTTGCTCCCGATGGGGTTTGCCATGCCACCTTCGTTACCGAAGGCGCGGTGGGCTCTTACTCCACCTTTTCACCCTCACCCCGGGGCGTCCGTTGCCGAGCGCGCGGGGCAGTTTCTTTTCTGTTGCACTCTCCTCGATGTTTCCATCACCGGGCGTTACCCGGCATCGCGCTCTTTGGAGCTCGGACTTTCCTCCCGCGGGCTCGCGCCCGCCGGCGATCGCCTGGTCGGCGAAGACCGGCGGAGTCTTCCATGCCGGGCTCGGCTACGCAACCACGATGCCGCCGGTGTCTTCCGGCGTGGGTCGCAAGAGCGCCACCATCACCACGAACGGCACCACCACCAGGCCGTAGCGACCGGCCCCGAAGAACACCGCGTGGAGCGCCAGCGTCGCCGCCAGCACGGCGCTGGCGAGCCGCGCCGGGAGCCGCGTGTCGGTGCCGGCCAGGATCGCCAGCGCGAGGTGGGCCAGCGCGCCGCCGTGGGGAAAGAGCGCCGCCACGGCCCCCAGCGCCGCCAGTACGATGCGCGGTCGCCTGCGCCGCCCGGGCCCCAAGCCCAACACTGCGAAGGCCCCGAGCAACGTGATCCGGTGCACCAACGTCTCGATGGCCCCCAGCGCGGCCTTGGCCCCGTCACCGAAGGCGGCCGGCGAAGATGCGTGTAGATACCACGGACCCGCGCCGAAATAGTCGAACGTGGCGCCCAGCTTGGCGGGGACGCGCAAGAGCCACGTCACCGGTCGCGCGCGGATCTCCTCCTTCGCGGCCTTCTCGAAGCAGGTGTCCTTACCGGCCTCGGAGAACACGTTGCGGCACGCCTCGGGGACGCGGATCTCCTGCCATGCACCGTTCTCGGTCTGGGCGCCGATGAGCAGGTTCCAGCCGCCGTTCACGCTCACCAGCGCGCAACGGTCCATGCGCGCGCAGTTGCGGAGCGTCCACGGCAGACACGTCGCCACCGTCAGCGCGACCACCACAGCCGCCCCCGCGAGGTAACCCTTCGCGCCGCGGCCCCGGAGCGCCAGGGCTCCGAACACCGGTGCCAGCACCAGCGACTGCGGGCGCAGGAGCGTGAGCGCACCGAAGAGCAGGCCGAGCGGCACCAGCACCTTGAGTGGGAAGCGCGTGGTCGAGGCCGCGGCGCGGTCCACCAGCCAGGCCGCCACGAGCAGGAGCGAGGCCGCCAGACCGTCGGTCATGAGCGCCGCGGTGTACGGCACCAGCGCCGGATGCAGCGCGAGGAGCAGGCCGCCGGCGAGGGCGCGCCGGGGCGTCGTGTGCCGGGCGATGACATCGTAGCCGAGGAGCGAGGCGACGGCGCCCAGGACCGCGGCGATGCTCATAGCCACCCCCGGCGACGGACCGAACACCGCGTAGCCTGCGCCCACCAGCGCCGGATAGCCCACCGGGTAGTGGGCAGCGTAGGTCACCGCACCGTCGCCCCAGAGCCAGGTGTAGCCTTGGCCGTGGGCGATGCGCTGGGCCACCGTGTGATAGAACTTCCCGTCGGCTTCCGGGGGAAAACGGCTCCAGGCCCAGACCACCACCGCGAGCCGCGAAAGCAGCGCGAGGGCGAGGACCCAGGCCCCGTGAGCGCGACGCTGCGTCATCTTCTTCAAGCGAGGAGGAGGGCCGACTCGAGGGCCAGCGCCACCTCGCAGGCCGGAAGGCCCACCACATTGGTGTAGGATCCATCGATTCGCGCGACGAACTTCGCAGCTCCGCCTTGCACCGCGTAGCCGCCGGCCTTGTCGAGCCCCTCGCCGGTCTCGGCGTAAGCCCGCGCTCGCGCTTCGCCGATGGGGCGAAACACCATCTGCGTTTCCACGGTCTGCGCCACGCGCGGCGCGGCTTCGTCCACGTGCCCCAGGGCGAAGCGCGTGCGGACCGCATGGGTGCGCCCGCCGAGGCGCAGCAGGAAGGCCGTGGCCTCGTCCACGTTGGCGGGCTTGCCCAGGAGCGCTCCGTCCAGGGTGACGGTGGTGTCGGCCACCAGGATGAACTTCGGCGCGTCCGGGTGGTGCGCCGCCCGCGCGGCGCCGAGCTTGGCCAGCACCACCCGC
>JABFRG010000364.1 GCA_013141295.1 Polyangiaceae bacterium | reverse complement strand
GGTGAACAAGTCGCCGGGCCGCAACGTGCTCTTTTCCGGCGCCGGCGTCGGCGGCCACTGCATCACCAAGGATCCGTGGCTCCTCGCCCACGGCGCGCCGGGCCTCGAGCCCAAGGTCATCGCCGCCGCCCGCGCCCGCAACGACGGCATGCCGCGGCACGTGCTCACGCTGGTGCGCGACGCCCTCGAAGATGCCGGCAAGTCGCTGGAAGGCGCCAAGCTGGCGGTGCTCGGCTACGCCTACCTCGAGGAGAGCGACGACACCCGCAACAGCCCGTCGGCGACGTTCATCCAGGCGGCCAAGGACGCCGGCGCCGAGTGCGTCGTGCACGACCCGTGGGTCCACGAGTACAAGGGCGACCTGTGGAAGGCCCTGGAGGGCGCCGACGCGGCGGTCCTCCTGGTGGCGCACTCGGCCTACCGCGACCTGGATCTCGCGGCCCTTTCCAAGACTCTGCGCACCCCCGTGCTGGTGGATGCGCGTCACATGGTTTCTCGAGGCAAAGCCAAAGCGGCAGGCCTCGTCTTTCGCGGCCTCGGCCGCGCGGCGGAGAGCAAATGAGCGCGATTTCTGGTCTCGAAGGCAAGTCGATCTTCATCACCGGCGGCGCCGGCTTCATCGGCTCGACGCTCATCGGTCGGCTCATCGAGAAGAACCGCATCACGGCTTACGACAACCTCTCCCGCGACTCGCTCAAGGACAAGTCGTTCCGTGACCACAAGAACCTCACCCTGGTGAAGGGCGACGTCATGGATCCGGCGGCGGTGCAGAAGGCCATGACCGGCGCCGACATCGTGGTCCACTGCGCGGCCATCGCCGGCATCGACACCGTCTCGAAGAGCCCGTGCACCACGCTCCGCGTGAACATGATCGGCTCCGCCAACGTGCTCGAGGCTGCGGCGAACCTTCCCAAATGCGAGCGCGTGGTGTGCTTCTCCACCAGCGAAGTGTTCGGTGTGCACGCGTTCCGCTCCAAGGAGAGCGACTCCACCGTCATCGGCGCGGTGGGCGAGCCCCGCTGGACGTACGCGGTGGGCAAGCTGGCCGAGGAGCACCTGGCCGTCGCCTACTACAAGGAGCACGGCCTCAAGACCGCCGTGGTGCGCCCCTTCAACGTGTACGGCCCGGGCCAAGTGGGCGAAGGCGCGCTCCGCAACTTCATCGTCCGCGCGCTCAAGAACGAGCCCATCGAGGTGCACGGCGACGGCAGCCAGATTCGCGCCTGGTGCTACGTCGACGACATGGTCGACGCGGTGCTCCTGGCCATGACCAACCCCAAGGCCGAGGGCGAGACCTTCAACATCGGCAACTCGCGTGCAGTGTGCACGATTCTCGCGCTGGCCGAGACCACCGTGCGCGTCACCGGATCGAAGTCCAAGGTCACCCTGGTGCCCCGCGACCAGGCCGACGTGGCGTTGCGCATCCCCGACGTGAAGAAGTCGAGCGAGCTCCTGGGCTTCAACGCCAAGATCGACCTCGAAGAAGGCATCCGGCGCACTGCGGAGTACTACAAGGGGCAGATTTCGTGAGCGCGGGCGACGGACGCACTCCGCCGCGCACGATTCGCCTGAGCGCGCCCAGCATCGAGGACGACGATCTCACGGCCGTCACCGACGTCCTGAAGACCGGCTTTCTCATCCAGGGCCCGCACGTCGCGCGCTTCGAGAAGACCCTGGCGGAGATGACCGGCACCGCCCACGCGGTGGCCCTCACCAACTGCACCGCGGCGCTGCAGCTGGCGCTCCTGGCGCTCGACGTACGCGCCGGCGATCTGGTGCTGGTGACCGCGTATTCGTGGGTCTCCACCGCCAACGCCATCGAGCTCTGCGGCGCCACGCCGGTGTTCGTCGACATCGACGAGCGCACCTACAACATGGACCCCGGGGCGCTCGAAGCGACGCTGGCGCGCCTGGCCAAGACCGAGGACACGCGGCGCCGTCTGCGGGCGGTGCTTCCCGTGCACGCCTTCGGCCAGATGGCCGACATGACGCGCATCCTGGAGATCGCCGGGCGCTACGGCCTTCCGGTCATCGAAGACGCGGCGTGCGCCCTCGGCGCGTCGTGGCGCGGCAAGGCCGCCGGCAGCATGGGCCTCATGAGCTGCTTCAGCTTCCACCCGCGCAAGGCGGTGACCACCGGCGAGGGCGGCGCCATCACCACCGACGATCTCGCGCTGGCGAACCGCTTGCGTGCATTGCGCAACCATGGGCTCGACCCCACCTCCGCCTTTCCCGATTTCATCATGCCCGGCTTCAACTGCCGCATGACCGAGTTCCAGGCGGCCTTCGGCGTCACCCAGCTGGGCAAGCTCGACCGCGTTCTCGGCGCGCGACGACGCCTCTCGAAGCACTACGACGCGCTCCTCGGCCGGACCGACGTGACCGCGCCGTACGTGGCGGAAGGCGCCGTGCCCACCTACCAAAGCTACGTTTCACTCCTTCCGGAGAAGGTTGCGCCGCGCCGGCAGGAGCTGATTCGCACGCTCCGGGAGCGCGGCATCGAGACGAACATCGGCACCTGGCACATGCCCATGACCACCTACTTCCGGACGCGCTATGGCTTCCGCCCCGGCGATTTTCCGGTGAGCGATCGGGTCTTCGCCCGGGCCTTCACGCTCCCGCTCTACGAGGGCCTCACCGAGGCCGACCTCGAGACCGTGGTCGCCGAAGTGGGGCGGGCCCTCGCGGAGGGCTGACGCCGGCTCTCAGGGGATCGCTTCGATCTTCCACATGTCGGCGAGCCACTTCTCGGTCACGCCGTCGTCGTAGAACGCGTTCCCCGACCCCCAGAACATGGTCTTCGCGTCCAGGACCCACACCGTGCCTGCGTGGCGCGATACGAGGCCAGGATCGCCCTCCGGGTACCAGTTCGAGCCGTCGCCGGAGTACCAGTTGTCGGCCAGATTGCCTTCCGCGTCGTTGTATCCGCCGAGAACCCAAAGGCGGCCGTCGAAGGTGGCGAGCGAGTTGTAGCGGCGGGGACTGAAGGGCGGATCTTCCGCCTCGCGTGTCCAGCTCGCACCGTCGGCGGAGCTCCAGGTGTCGGCGAAGTAGCGGCCGGTGGGATAGAGCGGGTCTTCGTAGAGACCGCCGCCCACGATCCACATGCGGCCCTGGAACACGGCGTTGTTGCCGATGATCCCGCGGGGCGCCCACACCCCGCTGGTGGGCATGGTCTGGGTCCAGGAGAGGCCGTCGGGCGAGCTCCAGACGTCGGAGTACGCGCCGGAGGGATCGCGCTTGGTGCCGTAGTCGGTGAGCCCCTGGCCGCCCATGACCCATATCTTTCCTAGAAACTCCGTCACGTGCTGGAAGGCACGCGAAGGCGTGACGCCCCAGTTGCCCGTCACGCGCGTCCACGTCTTTCCGGTGGTCGAGCTCCACACGTCGGTCTGGTAGTCGTCCTGCAGAGGGTCGCCGCCGACGATGAACATCTTGTCGTCGTGGACGACGTAGCCCCCGAAGTGGCGACCGGCCCAGTCGGCGTTGTTGTCGAAGGTGAGTGGGTTCAAGAAGGTATTGGCCTTCTCTTGCACCCAGCTCAGACCGTCGGCGGAGCTCCACACGTCGTTGGTGGTCAAAGTGATCGGGTGGAGGTCGGGGTTCCAGCCACCGATGGCGTACAGCCGCCCGTGGTAGACGAGGCCGCCGGTGCCGTCGCGTGGCCCGAAGGGTGCGGTCTCGGTGAGCTTCGTCCAGCGATAGGTGCGCTTCTGCGAAGCGATGAGGTTCTTCGGCCCGGTGTCGGTGACCAGACCGCGATCGGTGATGCGCACGCGCACGCGGGTTCCGCCGGCCGCCGGCACCTGGAACATCACGCGATGGTCGGCGACGTTGATCTGCTCCTCGGGCACCGGTTGCCACGAGACGCCGTCGTCGAGCGTCGCCTCCACCACGGGCGCGACGTCGCCGGCGTCGACCGCGGGCGCTTTCCAGACGATGCGGTGCACGCTCTCGCGGGCCCACCCTCGCTCGGGCCCCACGAGGTACCCCGCGTCGACCTTTCCGCCATCGAATCCACCAGCGTCGTCCCCGGGCGCTACGCCGTCGACTAGGCCACCGTCCGCATTCGCGGCGTCGGTGCCGCCATCGGAGGTCGCCGAAGGTGAGTCGCCGCAGGCCACGAAGGCCCCGGCGACCAGCGCGCCCAGCGACGTGACGAGGAGTGCGACGCGCATCGCGCTGCGTCCGTTGGAAGGTCGGAACCGGCTCAGACCCACACCGCCTCTTTCGTCAGGATGGCCATGGCCACGAGTATGCGCGATCGAGCGTTACCTGCAACAATGCGTTTCGTCTCGCAAACGCGCGCGTGCGCAGGATGAATGCGAGGCGGTGCTCGCGCCACCAAGGCGGCGGGAGCACCGCCGAAACCGGACGTTGCGTGGGCATTACGATCGCGTCAGACGCGACGACGGCGACGAAGCACCATGGCCGAAGCTGCGGCAGCGAAGCCGAAGAGCCAACCGCCCGTGCTCCCACCGCCCGCGCGACTCGCGGCGCAGCTGAAGCCGCCTCCCTCGAGGCTGCCCGGACCGTCGAGCACCTCGCCCACCGGCTTGCCGGCATCGGCGGCCGGCGTGGTACCGGAATCCGCAACCGGGGTCGACGCATCCGGCGCCGCAGGATCGCCACAGGTACCCTTGGTGCTCGTGGTGGAGCTGCACACCTTGCCCGCCGCGCATCCGTTGCCGCCGGTGCCGCGGCAACCGTCGACGCATGCGTTCGTCTCGCAGATGCGACCGCTGGTGGCGCTACCGCAGTCGGAGTCGACGCCGCATCCGCCCGCGGCGGCGCACACGCCACTCGCGAGGCACTTGGGGGCTCCAGCGGTGCACGGGCGCGCGCCCGACGAGCCCACGTCGCCGGTGCAGGGAGCGCAGCCGGTGTCGCTGGCGTTGGGGAGCCGCCCGAGCTTCAGGACGTACGCGTCGCTTGCCCCGCCCGCGTAGGTGGGCTGCGCCACCGCGCCGACCACCGGGATGGACCCCGATGCGCCCCACCCTGCCACGTAGGCGTTGTCGGTGGCGTCGATGAGGATCTGGCTGTTGGCCTCACCGAACGGCGTGAGGTACTCCCAGCCGCTGCCGTCGGCCTTGAGCATGCCGAGGATGCCCTTGTCGCCCGCCCGGCCGCAGCCGTTGACGGTGGTAGCGCCCAGCGTTCCGGTGCCGGCCACGAAGAGGTTGCCCGCGGCGTTCACCGCGATGTCGTACACGCCGTCGCGCTGCTCCTGCCCAAAAAGCTTGGAGAATACACGCGTCGAACCGGCGGCATTGAGCTTGAGCACGAAGCCGTCGAACTCGTTCGTGGCGTCTCCCGGGCGACCGGTCTGGCCGGGGAAGTTGGGCGAGTTGGTGACGCCGGCGAGGTAGATGCTGCCGTCGGTGCCGAGGGCGATGGCTTGACCGATCTCCTCGCGGTTCCCGCCCACGAACGTCGACAGTCCCACGCTCGCAGTGCCGTTGCCGGCGAGGACGAACTTGGTGACGTAGGCGTCACCCTGGGGGAGCGTGCCCGGGTTGCCGCCGCCATACACCGGCTGCAACGAGCCGACGGTGGTGGGGAAGCCGGCCGAAGCGGTTGCCCCGGCGATGTAGGCGTTGTTGCTCCCGTCGACCGCGATGTCGAACGGGTAGTCCGGGTTCACGCCGCCGAGATAGGTGGAGAACGTCGTGCCCGACCCATCGGGGGTGAAGCGCGTGACGAACGTGTCGATGTCGTCCAGCGTGACCAGGTTGCCGCGCACCGCCTGGGTGGGGCTCTTGGTGGGGAAATCGCTGGAGGCGGTCTCGCCGGTCATCCACACGTGGCCCGTCGCATCGAGGGCGATGGACGCCCAGTACTCGGAGCTCGAGCCCCCGAAGTAGGTGGAGTACTCGAGGGCGTTCCCTGCGGGGTTGAGACGGCTCAACGTCACGTCGAGGCCGCCGCCCAGGGTGGTGTCGAGCGCGCCGACGGTCGTGGGAAAATCGGTGGAGGTGGTGGTGGTCGACACGTACATCCGCGACTGAGCGTCGACGGCGCAGGTACGCATGGCGCCGGTCTCGAAGCCTGCGAACGAGTCGGTCATGTACTCGTCGCCGGTGCCGCCGAGGTACGTGGAGTAGAGCACCTGGGTGCCGGTGGGGTTCATCTTGGTGACGAAGGCGTCGCGGCCCCCGCGAAGCGTGGTTTGCCCCGGGATGGCGCCCACCGCCGGGAAGTTCGCGGACGTGGTGGAACCGGAGATGTAGAGGTTTCCGGTGGCGTCGCGAGCGAGGCAGGTCACCCGCTCCACCGCCGCCCCGCCCAAGTAGGAGGAAAAACCGATGAGGGGGTCGATGACCAGCTCGCGATCGCGGTCGTACGCGCCGACGTCGAGGGTGGCCACCGCGCCGTCGACCACGTACGACGTGCGCACGCTGCGGCGTACGCCGTCGACCATCTGGTAGCTGGCCGGGGCCTTCATCACCACCACGTCGGTGCCCTGGTGCACTTCGAGCTCGCCGCTTGCGCCGGTGACCAGCTTGTCCGCGCCCTCGAAGGAGAGGGCGATCTGCTTGGGATCCGCGCCCTTCTGCACCACGAAGTCGTACTCGAGCGCGTGGTCCTGGCCGCCGTAGTACACCACGTCCACACCGCGGTAGGCGTTGGCGACACGCACCTTCTGGTAGCGGGGAACGTCTTTGTGCCACTGCGAGGGGTCGTTGCCAACGAGGTAGTTGGCGCGACCCTCGAGCGGCTCCTCGCCGCGGACCTCTCGCTCCGGGCTCGCCCCCTTCAGCTTCATGCGCAGCGTGGTCGCGGCGACCGCAGCGGCCTTGGGCGGCGTGTGCGTCGCGCCCCTCTTCCCGGCGGGCCGGCTCGGCGCGGCGCTCGCGGACGCGAACTGAAAGACCGTCTCGTCGGCGGTGAGGAACACCGTGGAGCTGGCCCCGCGCGACAGGAATTTCACTTCGCCCGCGACCTGCCCCACGTTCTGCTCGAACGCCACCGGGAGCCCGCCGAACGTGGCGGGGAGCGCAGCGGCCGGCGACGCGTTCGGCGTGGTCACCGTGGCAGGGGTGCTCTTCTTGTTGCCGCATGCGACCAGCGACGCCGCGCAGGCGGAAACCGCCACGAGCGCGAGTGCACAACGACTGCTTGAACCCTTCATCGAGCTTCTCCTTCGTGCGCTACCCAAAGCGCTCGTATGGGGAGGCGAGGGTAGGCCGCTGAAAGGGCGAGGAGCAAGACAATGATCTGTCGCGTCGAAGCGACAGATCGGCCATGCGGTCGGCGCACAATGCGCGGCGTTTGCGACGGTTCGAACGAGGCGCGTGCGGGTCCCGGCGTTCGCGGCGTTCTGTCGGCACTGGAACGGCGTTTGGTGGTAAACGTTTGTGCGTTTCCCCGCACCTCACGAGTCCTACCTCATGTCCACGAAGCTCCATCGGTCCCACGGAAGCGGGGCCTTCACGCCGCAGCAGTTTCGCGCCCTGGGTGAAGACTGCGTCTTCGAGGCCGGCGTGCTGGTATTCCACCCCGAGAACATCGTCCTCGGC
The DNA here is from genome assembly GCA_013141295.1 of Polyangiaceae bacterium. Classification (GTDB taxonomy): domain Bacteria; phylum Myxococcota_A; class Polyangia; order Polyangiales; family Polyangiaceae; genus JABFRG01. The sequence goes on along the minus strand of JABFRG010000364.1, from coordinate 6,350 downwards.
CGCAACGTGTACGTCGGCCACAACGCCATCCTGAAGGGCTACCACAAAGGGCTCATGGAGATCGGCGACCAGACGTGGATCGGCCAGCAGTGCTTCTTCCACTCCGCCGGCGGTCTCACCATCGGTCAGCGGGTCGGCATCGGTCCCGGCGTGCGCATCATTACGAGCGTCCACAGCGAGGTCGGCGTCGAGACGCCGGTGCTCTTCTCGCCGGTGGAGTTCGCACCGGTCGTCGTCGAGGACGACTCCGATATCGGGGTCGGTACGGTGGTGCTTCCCGGCAGCCGCATCGGCAAAGGCGCCATCATCGGAGCGAACTCGCTGGTAAAGGGCGAGATTCCGCCGTTCGCCATCGCGGCCGGCTCACCGGCTCGCATTCTCCGCTTTCGCGGCCAACCCAGCACCCCCCAGGAGGCCCGATGATTCCCGTCGCCATCGTCGACTACGGCATCGGCAACGTCTCGTCGATCCGCAACATGTTCCAGCGACTCGGCGTGCTCGCCGAGATCTCGTCGGACCCCAAGACCTTGGCCAGCGCCGAACGGCTGATTCTCCCGGGCGTTGGCGCCTTCGACACCGGCGTGAACAACATCCGGCAGCGCGATCTCGGCGGCGTTATTCGGGCGCACGCGCTGGAAAGGAAGCGACCGCTCCTGGGCATCTGCCTGGGCATGCAGCTCTTGTTCGAGAGCAGCGAGGAAGGCCAGGAGCCGGGCCTCGGGCTGCTGCAAGGCTCGGTGAAGCGCTTTCCCGCGGAGCCGGGCCTGCGGGTGCCGCACATGGGGTGGAACGAGATCGCTCTCGCCGGCCCCGCCACGTTGTTTCGCGCGCGCAAGGACGACGCCTTCGGAGAGCTGTCCCGGCCCCTCTCCTACTACTTCGTGCACTCGTACTACGTGGCGCCGACCGACCCCACCGACACCGCCGCGACCGCCACTCACGGGGTGACGTTCACCGCCGCGGTGGAGCGCGGCAACATCTTCGGCGCCCAATTCCACCCGGAAAAGAGCCACAAGTACGGCATGCTCTGCCTCAAGAATTTCTCGGAGACCGTCCCATGCTGAGGCCCCGCCTCATTCCCTGCCTGCTGCTTCGCGACGGGCGCCTGGTGAAGACCGTGCGCTTTCGCGACCCTTCGTATGTGGGCGACCCCACCAACACCATCCGCATCTTCGACGAGATGGAGGTGGACGAGCTGCTGTTCCTCGACATCGGCGCCGGCCACGAGGGGCGGACCATCGACTGGAAGCTGCTCGAGGGCATCGCCACCGAGTGCTTCATGCCGTTCGGCTACGGCGGCGGCGTTCGAACCATCGAAGACATGGGTCGCCTCTACACGCTCGGCGCCGAGAAGGTGGTGCTCAACACCGCTGCCTACGACAACCCGGCGCTGGTGAGCCGGGCCGCGGAGCGATTCGGGAGCCAGAGCGTGGTGGTGTCGATCGACGTGAAGACCGACGTGGGCCGCCCGTACGTGTATGTCGACGGAGGCCGACGGCGCACCGCGGCGGACCCGCTCGACTTCGCCAAGCGCATGGCGGAGGCCGGCGCGGGCGAGCTGCTCATCACCAGCATCGACCGCGACGGCACCTTCCGCGGATACGATCTGGCGCTCGTCGAGCGAGTGGCGAGCGCCGTGTCGATCCCGGTGATCTGCTGCGGCGGTGCAGACACGCTGGAGGGCGCGCGCGCAGGGATTCGCGCCGGCGCTTCCGGCGCCGCGGTCGGCAGCATGGTCGTCTACCAGGGGAAGAATCGCGCCGTCCTCATCAACTATCCTGCCCCGAAAGAGCTGCGCGACGCGTTCGGCGCGGGCTCCCGATAGTGGCCACCGCTCACCAATGGTAAAGTCCGGCAATGCAGCACGCGGTATCTGAACACCCTTCCGTAGTAGCCACCGACACCCAGAAGGCGGCGGCCAAGGGGGCGGACCTGTTGCGGTGCACCCGCTGTCTGTGCGACGAGCGGGTGCCGGCGATCCTCTTCGACGACACCGGCGTGTGCAACTACTGCCGCGTGCACGATCGCATGGAGGCCGAGAACCCCAACGGTCCGGCCGGGCTCGTGCGCTTCGAGAAGATGGTCAAGGAGATCAAGGAAGCCGGGCGCGGCAAGTCCTTCGACCTCATCATCGGCGTGAGCGGCGGCTGCGACTCGAGCTACATGCTCTACAAGGCCAAGGAGTACGGGCTCCGGCCGCTGGCGGTGCACTTCGACAACACCTGGAACTCCGCCATCGCCACGCAGAACATCCACCGCGCCCTGAAGAAGCTCGACATCGAGCTCTACACCACGGTGGTGGACAACCAAGAGTACGACGAGATGCTCCGGGCGTTCCTCTTCGGCGGCACGCCGGACATCGACTGCCCCACCGACATCGGTCTCGCCGGCACCCTGTTTCGCGCCGCCGAGAAGTTCGGCATCCGCTACCAGTGGGAAGGCCACTCGTTCCGTACCGAGGGCATCCAGCCGCTCGGCTACGTGTACATGGACCAGAAGTACATCCAGAGCATCCTCGCGGCCCATGGACGCCGCAAGGTTCGCTTCGACAGCTACCCCACCCTCTGGCTGCACCAGCAACTGCGCTGGATGCTCCTATCGCGCATCCAGAAGCTCCGTCCCCTCTACTGCCTCGAGTACAACAAGGAAGACGCCAAGAAGCTCCTCGCCAAAGAGCTCGATTGGAAGTGGTACGGCGGTCACCACCTGGAGAACCGCTACACGGCGTTCCTCCACAGCTGGTACTTCCCCAAGCGGTACGGGCGCGACATTCGCGTCATCGCCGACTCGGCCCGGGTTCGATCCGGACAGATTACCCGGGAAGAAGGCCTCCGGCTCATCGCCGAGCCCATGCCCGTCGACCCGCAGACGGTGGAGATGATCAAGCGACGCCTCTCGGTGACCGACGCCGATCTCGAGACCATCCTCCACGCGCCGATGAAGACGTTCAAGGACTACGAAACGTACAAGCCCACCTTCGAGAAGATGCGACCGTTCTTCTGGGCCATGGCCAAACTGAACCTCGTGCCCCAGAGCTTTTACATAAAGTACACGTCCAAGACCTCGATCTGAGCATGCGCGTCGGCCTTCTGTGCAACATGAACAACATCCTGTTCGCGCTCACGCGGTACCTGCGTGATCGCGACGTGGATGCGACCCTGATCCTGCTCGACGACGAGAGCGCGCACTTCCACCCTTCTGCCGACACCTTCGATCTCGGCTATCAGGGCTATGTCGAGCGGGCTGCGTTCGGCGACCCGCTGGGCATCGCCAAGGTCTCGAGAGAGAGCATTCGCGATGCCGTGAAGGGCTTCGACGCGCTCGTTGGCTGTGGGTCGGTGCCGGCCTTTCTCGACAAGATCGGCCGCAAGCTCGACGTGTTCGTGCCCTACGGGTCGGATCTCTTCGAGCTCCCCTTCCACCTTCAGGGTTTTCGAAGGCGGGCTCCGCTCTCGACCCTCGAGCTCCCCTACCGGCAGCGTCGCGGCATCCGCAATTCCAAGGTGATCCTGGGTGATCGGTCCATCGCCTACGACGAGGCGACCAAGCGCCTCGCCTATGACGGTGAGCGCGCCTTCGTGAGCCTGCCCATGGTGTACACCCCACTCTATTCACCGGAGACGCTGCCGCGGTACTACGGCCGGAGCCAGTGGTACGCCGAGCTGGCCAAGGTCCGAGAGAGCTGCGACGTGATGGTGTTCCACCACGCGCGTCACATCTGGGGCACCGAGTTCGGCTTCTGGCAGTCGAAGCGCAACGACAAGCTGATTCGCGGCTTCGCTGCAGCGGCGCGAAAGCGCCCCGACGTGCGCTACGCGCTGGTCATGCTGGAGTACGGCCCGGAGGTGGAGCGATCCAAGCGGCTGGTGGCCGAGCTGGGCATCGCCGATCGCGTCACCTGGCTCCCGCAGACGCAGCGCAAGGAGGTCATGATCGGCCTCTCGCTCTCCGACATCGGCTGCGGCGAGTTCGCCAACAGCTGGCTCTCGTGCGGCACCATCTACGAGACGCTGGCCATGGCCAAGCCGCTCCTGCACGTGCGCGACGACGCGCTCTACCGCGACTACTTTCCGGAGCTCTACCCGCTCATGAACGTGGCGCGCGACGAGGATATCGAGGCCCATCTGGTGGACTACGTGGATCGCACGGCGCACTGGAAGGCCGTGGGCGAGGCCGGGCGCCAGTGGCACGATCGCTTCGCGGTCCGCGAGCCGGTCGAGGCGGTGCTGCGCTATCTCGGAACGCGCGCCTGAGCGTTGCGGGGAATCGACGAAGAGCGGGCGCGACGCGTGCCGGCCTTCATGAGCAGGGCCTCCACGCGGTTGGCGGCGACCTCGCCGCAGCCCAGCTGATCGACCGTGACCAGCTCGCTCATCATGGCCTTGGCCAGCTCCGCCAGGCACGACACCAGCTCCTTGGCGCGCTTGCCCCCGACGATGGTCACGAACGGAGCGAGCGTCACCAGGTGCTCGCTCGCGGGTACGAGGCCGTCGGCGCGCAGCACCGGAAACGGCATGAGTCGCGTCTCGAGCTCCAGGGCCGTTTGCAAATCCTCCACCACGAGGACGCACGGCAGGTCGATACGCTTCCGGGTCGGCTCGGTCTTCATGCGACCTGATCGAGGTCGGACGAGTCGGTCTGACCTTCGGACTCCGCGCCTTCGCCGTAGATGTCGCTCTCGATGCAGTGGAAGCCGTAGTCGATGACGAGCGGCGCGCAGTAGTAGTCGTGCTCGAGGACCTTGTCGAGGAGGCGGTCGAGGTGGTTGGGGCACGCGTCGAGATCGACCTCGTACTCCTCGTTGGGCACCACCGTCGCCACCTTCTCGGTGTGGCGGTAGACGAAGTCGGTGGTGTGCCAGTCTTCGAGAACGTTGTCCCAGTAGTCGAGGATCCCCTGCCAGTAGTCGTAGACCATCTCGTTCTGTCCGTCGGACTTCGAGTCGTACTGGGTGGTGCTCGTCGCGTTGGTGGTGGTGGTGTTCATGGTGGTGGGCTCCCCGTCGGTGTGATTGACCTTAATGCGAGGACCGTGCCGACCACGCGTGTTCCAGAAAAGCCCAGGGTTCCGTGGCACTTCGCCCCGCTCCTCGGGTTCCGGCCCGAGGTGGAACACTGCGCTCCGCGGAGAGTGTTCCACCGGCGAACGCCCGTCCCGTCCCGGAACGGAACGCACAAAACGCCGCGAGCCGGGCCCCGCAGAACCCAGCTCGTGGCCCCCATCCGGTCTCATTACTCCGCGGCTTCGGAGGCGGCCAAGGCCGCGGCCGCGGCGCGCTCCATCTGCTCGATCTGCGAGGGATCGACCTCGTGGTTCTCGAACAAGCGCACCATGGCCACCAGCGAGAACGGCATCGGCCCCTGCGGCATGGGCGTGCCGTCGAGCACCGATTTGAGCCAGATTCGCGGCATGTTCACGCCGCTCTGCACGGTGAGCATCATCGCGCTGGAGACCCGCGGTGCGAAGCCGGTGAGCTTCGGCGTTCCTTGGTCGTCGCGCCGGAACGTGACGGTGCCGATGCCCTCCATGCCCAGCCGGAGCGCCACGCGCTTGGCCATCTCCTGCAGCTCTTCGTCCTGCACGGTGGCCGAGGTGACCGACTCGCCCTCTTCGGTGCGGAGCTGCACCCGCGGAACGGCGGCCACCAGCCCGGCGGGCCCCACCAGCACGTCCACTGCGTACTCGGCGCCACCCAGGAGCTCCTGTGCGACCAGATGCGTGCCGCGCGCCTCGCGCTCGAGGCCCCGGCGATCCCGGACCAGCCGCGCGGGCCGTCCGCGGCTGAGGCGCCGCGCCTTGAGGACCAGGGGGAACTCGTCGTCGGTAGGCTCGAAGCGCGCGTCGAAGAGGCGCGTCTGCGGCACCGGCACCACGTCGCGGCAGGTGCGCATGAGCTCGAAGCGGTCTTGCGCGGCAACGCTGGCGGAGAGCGGCGCCAGGAGCAGCTTGATGCCGGCGGCCTCGAACTGCTCCCGCTCGATGGCCACGGGAATGAGCTCCGCGTCGGCGGTGGGCACCAGGACCTCGACGCCGAGGCGCTTGCAGACCCGCAGGAGCGTCTCCGAGAAGTTCGGCTCGGTGGGTACCGGTAGGAGCGCGCGACGCTCTTCCGGGACCAGATAGAGGCCGGCAGCATAGGGATCGGCATCCGCCGCACAGAAGTCGAGGCGACGAGAGGCCGCTGCCTTCATGAAGGCGAGGGCCGCAGGGCCGCTCGCACCAGTCACCAGAACGCGGGTCTTCATAGAGCCTCCATGGGCTCAACATTCATGCGGCGTGCCAGTGTCAAAACCCTGACGTTTTGCGGCATCTTCCCCGGGCGGGGCGGGCGAACGTTCTCCATCCCGAAC
>JABFRG010000578.1 GCA_013141295.1 Polyangiaceae bacterium | reverse complement strand
CTGCCTCCTCAGCGGCGCCGCGAACGGGCGTCGCTGAGACAAGGAGACCGCATGGCGCTCATTCGTGCTGGGACCTGGCGCATGCCGAAACCACCGCCGCGCAGCGGCTTCGTTCAACAGGCCGGCGAACCCACCGTTCGGTTCGCGGTCACCCCGAAGCGCAGCGAGGGGGCCCCTCGGGCTTGCAACGGCAGAGGGGTCCCTCACTCCGTTCGGGATGACCGCTTGTTTCTTCGAGATACTGGCGCGTCCTCGCGCGTGGAGACTCGGGGTGAGATACCTGCGCGTTTCGCGCTCTGGCTGAAGCCGTGCGCCTCGAGCCTGTCGCCTCCCCGGGTGCGATCGGCGGGATCATGGGCCCTCGGTCTTCGTGGCTCGCGCTCGCGCGATCCGCGTCCGGGACCGGGATTTCTCGGGATAATCGCGAAAAGGCCAGCGCCTTCGCGGAGCCGTGGCGTGGTACGGCGGGTGCAACATGTGGGAGCATGTCCAACATCGTCAAAGCCGGCTTCGTTCTCTCTCTCCTGGTCGTCGGTTGCGCTGCCGCGGAGGACGGCGCGTCGGAGGACGACGTGGTCACCAAGCCTGCGTGCCCTTCCACCAAGCCCGCCACCGTCGCGGCGCTCAAGGCGGTGGCCGCCCAGGCCGAAGCGTGCGGTGCTTCTGCTCCGGCAACGCCGAACCGGCAGCGGGCCTGGACGCACGCGACCAGCAGCGCGCTCATTGCATCGGCCCGGCCCAACCATCGCGGCCGCGACAACTTCTACGCCGAGGGCGCACCCCAGTGGATTCTCGGCAAGTTCAGCTACGGCCTCGCGGACAAGGACCTCAAGGGCGAGCAGGTGGACATCTACGTGCAGCGCGGGTGCAGCGGCGCCTGGGAGGAGCTGCGTCTATCGTCGCCGGCGATCACCACCCAGGAGGGCGAGCACCCCACCGTCGAGGGCGTCGAGGACACAGGCGGCCGCATCTACGTGCAGATTCCCGAGGCCCAGAAGCTCGGCATCGGTCACCATCGGGTGCGCATGGTGGTGGCCGGTGACCAGTCGTTCGCCGAGCAGACCATCGAGGTGCTGCCCAAGGGCACACCGCTCTTCGTGAGTGACGTGGACGGCACGCTCACCGAGCGCAAGCCCGACGATCCGCAGCTGGTGTGCGACGAGGAGTCGGATTTCCCGGCGCTCTGGCGATCGCTCTGGGAGAGCGGCGCGCAGCCGAACGTTCACGAAGGCGCGGCGGCGGTTCTCCAGAAGCTCGCCGAGGCCGGCTACCGTCCGCTGTACCTCACCGCCCGGCCGGAGTGGCTCGTGCCGCACACCCACGCCTTCCTGCGCGGCGAATCGCGTCGAGATGGCCGCGGCAACCTTCCGCAGGGCGTGGTGCAGACCACGCTGGGTCTCACCGGCGCCTTCAACGGCGCCGCCGAGGCGTTCAAGAAAGAAGCCGTCAAGAGCGTCATCGCCAAGGGCTTCAAGCCGGTCTTCGGCTTCGGCAATCGCCCGAGCGACGTGGCCACCTACGGCGACAGCGGGGTTCCCTTCGCCTTCTACTTCGAGAACCTCGACACCCATGCGCGCTCCTGCAGCAAGGTCACGGACCTCACGCTGCTCTCGCCGGGCTCGACGCTCTCGCGCGGCAACTGGCGCATTCGCAGCTACGACGACGTGATGCCTCGGGTCGCGGGCCTGAGCCCGGTCTGTCGCTGAAAAGCTAGCGATCGCGAGCAGTTCGAAGAAAAGCGACGGCGTAGGTTCCCAGGTTTCATCGGCCACGCGTTAACCGAGTACGAGGCCGCACGGGCCCGCTTCGCTCACCTTCGACCGTACCGGAGTCGCCATGTTCCTTCGCCGTCTGCCGCTCTTCGCCCTGCTCGTGATGGGATGCACCGCTCGCTCCGAGTCGCAGGGATGCCAGGTCGATCCCAACGCCTTCTGCGCGGACGTGGACACCGAGGAGAACGCCAAGGCTGCGGTCACCGGATCGGACGTGATGGTGGTGGCGGCCGGCAACCTCTCGCCGCGCGACGGCAAGGACCACACGTATACGGTGAGGACGGCCACCCCGGACCTGGTCGACGTCCTCACGCCGACGGCGAACAGCAGCTGCGGTACGCCCAGCGTGTCGGTGAAGGCGAAGAAGGCGGGCACGGCGCTCCTGGAGTACGCCGACGCGGTCACCGGTACCAAGGCGACCGCCAGCCTGACCATCTCCGATCCGTCGCGCATCACGGCATCGTCGTTCGCCGATGCGGAGCTCCAGGACACGGCGACGCGCGATGGGCAGCGCCCCCCGGCGCCGGACCTCACGGCCATCACCCTCGCGCAAGGCGGCCACACCGGCGTGCTCCTGCGTTACTTCGACGCGGGCGGGAAGCTCCTGCGCGGGGTGCGCGCGGCCACCTTCACCAAGCCGTCCGAGCTCTCCGCCAACCCCATCGGCGGTAAGCGGGAGGTGGCGGAGATCGCCTCGTCGAGCCTGGGCACCTTCGCGCTCGACGTCGCTTCCGGCCCTGCCTCGTTGCACCTGGACGTGAAGGTGGTGAAGCCGGAGACCGTGGCTTCGCTCCGGCTGTACGTGCAAGACGATCGCGGGGTCAAGGACGGGCAGAGCTTGGGCGTGCTGGCGCGCGCCTTCGACGCCGACGGCGGTATCGTGTATGGTGCACCCATTCGCATGGTGCTCTCCGGACGCGCGGCGGTGAGCGGCGATCTCCTGCGGTACCCGTTTCGGGCCGGCGCCCCGCAGCGGCTCGAGGTGGATGCGGCGAGCGCCCACGCGGAGAC
>JABFRG010000755.1 GCA_013141295.1 Polyangiaceae bacterium | reverse complement strand
TTTCCAGCCGGTGAAGCTGCACGCTGCGCCGGGATTGTAGAGCTCCACCAGCTCGTCGGAGGCGCTGCCTCCGGCCACCTGCACTTCGTTGATGAAGAGCGTGGTGCAGGCGGCGACGGCGACCGGCGCGTCGCTACCCGCGTCCTTGGCGAACGAAGGTGCGGCATCGGGCGCGGCGGCATCGCTGGGTTTCCCGGGGCCCGCGTCGCGCGCCGGCGCGAGACCGGCATCCAGCTTCCCCTCCCCCTGCTCGCCCTGGGTCTTGGCTTCCGGCGAAGGCGCAGCGTCGCCGGCACCGGCGCCCGGACGCGTCTCGAGGGGGGACTCGGGGTCGATGACGCCGGTGGCGCAGGCGGCGAGCGCGAGGACGGAGAGCACGAGAACGGAGGAGGCGGCGCGTACGGGTTGCATGGGCGCGCAACCTAGATGCCGCGCCGGGCGATCCCGTGACGTTTGCGAAAGGACCTCGCGCCGGCCCCGTTACGCGGGGTGAAAGTACCTCGCGGCGCAGAGCCCGGCCTTGGTACACTGGCGCTTCGGTATGGGTTCGCGCACCACTCACTGGTGCAGCCTCGCGGGGCTGCTCGCCATCGTCACGCTGCTCGGCGCGTGCATGCCCATTCGCTACGTGACGCAGGCGTCTGCCGGCCAGGGCGACCTCACCAAGCGCGCGGTGCCGCTGGAGAAGGCCACCGCGGCGCAGCACCTCAAGCCGCGCGTGCGTGCGCTGCTCTCGCGGGTGCCGGAGATCAAGGCATTCGGCGAGCGCTACGGCCTTCGCCCCACCAAGAACTACACGACCTATGCCGATCTCGATCGCCCGGAGGTGCTCTGGGTGGTGAGCGCCTGCGAGCCGCTGGGCTTCACCCCGAAGACCTGGCGGTTCCCGGTGGTGGGGAGCTTCACGTACCTCGGGTGGTTCCAGCGGACCGAGGCCGACACCTTCGCGACTGGCCTCCGGCAAGACGGCCTCGACGTCGACGTTCGGCCCTCGCACGCGTACTCGACGCTCGGCTGGTTCAAGGACCCGGTGCTATCCACCATGATCTCCCCGGACGAGGACGCTCTGGGCGAGCTCGCCGAGGTGATCCTCCACGAGTCGCTCCACGCCACGTTTTACGTGAATGGCCAGAGCACCCTCAACGAGAGCGTCGCCAAGTTCGTGGGCGACGGTCTGGCGCTCACCTACCTGGCCGAGACGTTGGGCCAAGACTCCTTCGAACGGGTGCGTTATCTGGACGCCCAGGCGGAGGACGAGTCGCGCGGGCGGGCCATGCGCGACGCCTACGAGAGCCTCGCCAAGCTCTACGAGAGCAAGGTGAGCGACCGCGAGAAGCTGGCGGGCAAGGAGCGCATCCTCCGAGAGCTGCGCGTCCGCGGTCAGTTTCGCCGGGCCCCCAACAACGCGACGCTCATCCAGTACAAGACCTACGGCTCGGGCCACGCCGAGCTCGGTGCATTGCTCGGCGCATGCGGTGGGTCCTGGAAGCGCTTCCTGAAGACCCTCGAAGCGTCGCGCAAGCACTTCGAGAGTCAGAAGGAGCATGAGGAACCGAAAGATCTGCTCACCGCGGTGGTGGCCAAGGGCTGCGCGTTCGCCCCGTGAACCCGCGCGAGAACCTGCTATCTTCGGGAGTATCGTGATGGCCTCCCCCTCTCGCTCCCTCTCCACTCGCTTCGTCTTGGCGCTGGGCGTGCTCGCGCTCGGGCTCTCCACCGTGGGGTCGGCCTGCTCCTCCAGCGGCGCCGACGCCAAGGCGTGCAAGCCCGGCGACATGGTCTTCTGCCGCTGCGCCGACCGATCCTCGGGCACCAAGCTGTGCAAGGCCGACGGCAACAGCTACGAGCCGTGTCAGCTCGGGGAGAACCTGCCGTGCGGCGAGAGCAGCGGCGGATCGAACGGCACCGTCGACCCGCCCTACGACAGCGGCCCCTTCCCCACCGAAGATAGCGGCAAGAGCGACGGCGCGAGCGACGGATCCACCAAGAGCGACGGCAGCGTGGTCATCGGTCCCCAGTGCACGGCCCTCGAAGTGTGCTGCGGGCAGATCAAGAAGGCCGGCAGCGATCCCACGGTCTGCGAGGCCGCGGTAGTGCGCGCCGACGAGGCCGCATGCACGCGGGCCCACGACGGATACAAGACCTTCGGTCCCTGCACCTGACGCTAGAGAGCCCTCGCCTCGCGAGCGCAAACAAAGTGACCATGTTCGGCGCCTGTTCGTGCTGGACCTGGGGTTGGCGCGTCGATACGTCTTGAGGCCACGACCGCAGGCGCAATGTCTGCGGCTCGCAAGGTGGAGGGCTTCATGACCAAGCGCGCGCGTGGGTTCGGTGTGGTTCGCAAGGGTGCACTGGCAGCGACGCTCTCGTCGGCGACATTCGCTGCGGCGATGCTCGCCGGCTGCAGTGGAGCCAGCGAAGGCGCCAGCGAGCCGGAGATGGGCGCGACGCAGCAGGCCTACGGAAGCCCGGCCCCCAACGGCGAGCGACTCTTCGAACGCGAGACCTTCGGGGGCAACGGCCGCACCTGCAGCACCTGTCACCTGGAGGAGTCGGGCACCGTCTCGCCGCGCGACGCGCAGCGAGAGTACCGGCGCAACCCGCGGGGCCCATTGTTCCGCTCCATCGACAGCGACGACGGCGTGGGCAACAACTACGCGAAGCTCCTGGCCGACGCGACGATTCGCGTGACCCTCAAGCTCCCCACCGGCTGGTCGTTGCAAGACGACCCCACCGCCACCACGGTGACCTTTCGTCGTGGCATCTCCACCACGCTCAACGTCCCGTCCCTCGAC
>JABFRG010000677.1 GCA_013141295.1 Polyangiaceae bacterium | reverse complement strand
CTGCCGGGACGCGGCGGTGGCGTGAGGAGATCGGTCTCGGTGGAGAGCGGCGTGGCCTTGCTGGTGGCACGGCCCAGCGGCTCCGGCGAGATGCGCAGGGAGTCGGGCGCGGCGGACATGCCGCCGGAAGGCCGCGGATCCGACATGGCCGGCGGCGGCGGCGTGTACATCGGCGGGATGCTGGGGAACACCCCGGTCTCGTTCACCGAGGCCGACGAGAGCGGACGCCCCTCGAGCGCTGCGCGAAGCACCGCGCGCATTTCCCGGGCCGACTGGTAGCGCTTGTCGCGGGCCTTGGACATGGCCGTGAGACACACGATTTCCAGGGTCGCATCGGCGTCGGGCACGCGCTCGCGCGGCGGCTGCGGATCGTCGGCGAGGTGCCGGAGCGCCACGTCGAGCGGCTGCGTCCCCTCGAAGGGAACGCGCCCCACCAGCATCTGGTACAGCACCACGCCGAGCGCGTAGACGTCGCTGCGGGGGTCGAGCTTCTCGCCCCGCGCCTGCTCCGGCGACATGTACTCGGGCGTGCCCACGAGCAGGCCGTGCACCGAGAGCTTGCGGCTCTCCTCGTCGGAGGCGTCGCGCTCGGTCATCTTCGCGATGCCGAAGTCGCACACCTTGATGAAGTCGATGGCCTCGCCGTCGTCGTTGGTGCGGACGGAGATCATCACGTTCTCGGGCTTGAGATCTCGATGGATGATGCCCACGTCGTGGGCCGAGGCCACGGCCGCCAGGGTCTGCCGCATGATCTCGATGGTGCGTTCGCGCGGCAGCGGGAAGTCGTCCTGAATGACCTGGAAGAGGTCGCGCCCCTCGAGGAGCTCCATGGCGATGAACAGTCGCCCGTTCATCACCGGATCGTCACTGGTGTCCTCGCCGAAGTCGATGACCCGCACGATGTTCGGGTGGTCGAGGCGGGATGCGGCCTTCGCTTCCCGGTGGAAGCGCTCGACGAAGTTGCCGTCGCTGCGCAGGTGCGAGTGGAGAATCTTGAGAGCGATGCGCTTCTCGAGGGAGATCTGCAGGGCGCGGTACACGGAGCCCATGGCGCCGGTGCCAATCTGCGCTTCGACCCGGTACTTGCCGCCGATCATCCGGCCCACCAGGGGATCCGGAGCCTGGGCCCGGACGAGCGGCACCACCGTCTCTTGCTCCACCTGCGCCTGGGCCACGTGAATACCGCCCACAGGGGTTCCGCTGAAGCTCTCGGAAGAGCCCGGATCGCTGCCCGGCGTGCGGTCTTCGGGGGCGTCGCTCATGAGCCGTTTTTGTTTATACTCCAGTTTTGTCGCGCTGCGAGAACCTCTGCACGGTTCTCGGCAGGAATCTGCGAAGCTGTTTCCGCAATGTCGCGAACCGCCTCACCGGCCAGGATTGCCTCACGCGTGGCAGGCCCGCCCAGGAGCAGGTCGATGGCCGGCACATCGTCGCGGAACTCGTAGCGCTCGGTGCGAAACGCGAAGCGCGCCGGGTCTTGCCGCTGCGCGAGGGCGATGAGGGCCACATAGGTGGCCACTGGGCGAAAGTCCGGCCCCCGCACATGGACCTGCACCCCGCCACACGCCAGCGCCCGGTGCTTGTGGAAAGTTGGCAGGAAGGTGAGCGGCCGTGCCACGAACCCCGGAAGCCCGAGGCCGTTGAGGTCGCGCGCAAGGCGTTCGCCATCCACCCACGGCGCGCCGGTGATCTCGAAGGGCCGGGTGGTGCCGCGACCGTCCGAGAGGTTGGTCCCCTCGAGCAGGCATCCGCCCGGGTACACCTGGGCCGTCTCGTAGGTGGGCATGTTCGGCGAAGGCATGACGAACGGCCGGTCCCAGGCGGGCGCTTCGGCGGCGCGATCGAGGCCCTGGACCGGCACCACCGTGACGAGCCCCTCCGGAAAGCCTTCCACTTTGGCGCGCCAGAGCACCACCTCGCCCAGCGTCAGGCCGTGGCGAATGGGCAGCGGCTCGAGGCCGACGAACGAGAGGTACAGGGGCGAGACCGGAAGCGCGCCTTCGATCTCGATGCCCCCCAGCGGGTTGGGCCGGTCGAGGATCACCACCCGCACCCCGGCGTCCCGCGCCACCCGGGCCGCCAGCACCGCGGTCCAGATGAACGTGTAGTAGCGGGCGCCCACGTCTTGCATGTCCACCAGCAGCACGTCGAGGCCGTCGAGATCGGCGCGCTTCGGCACCAGATCCTCGAAAGCGTCGCCGTACAGGCTGCGCACCGTCACGCCGTTGCGATCGCGGGCGTCGGCCACGGTGATCATGTCCTGCGCCTCGCCGCCGTAGCCGTGCTCTGGTCCGAAGATGATGCTCGGCCGAAGACCCAGGCCCTCGAGGACCTCGCTCACGTGGCGGAGCGAACGGTCCACCGACGCGGGGTGGGCCAGGAGCCCTATTTTCGAGCCGCGAAGGCGGAGCAGCGCGTCATGCTGGTCGAGTCCCACGAGCATGGCGCAGCGTCATACTACGCCCCGGTGGCGCTGGCATCGGTATTGAGCCGCGAAGCGCCGGCCGGCGCCATCACCAGGCGCACCGCCTTCTCCGGACAGGCCACCACGCACAGGCCGCAGGCGCGGCATTGGTCGGCGTTGGGCGTGTACGCAGTCAGGCGCCCGTGGGCCATGCTCTTCAGCTTGCCGACGAACTTGAGGGCCGCGAAGTCCTCGTCGTCGATGCGGCGAATCTCGAACACGTCGTAGGGGCAGACCTCGGCGCAGTCGCGCTTGCCCTCGCAGCGGTTCTTGTCGACGATGGGGAAGTACTGGCCGCCGAGGGCGCGGCACTCCTCGCCGGGGCGGTCGGGGTG
>JABFRG010000004.1 GCA_013141295.1 Polyangiaceae bacterium | reverse complement strand
CCCGCGACCCTTCCGCCGGTCGCGGCGAGGCTCATGCAGGCCAATAGCGACTACGCCGCGCTGGGGCGGATATTCGTTTATGAAGACGGCAACGGGAATGGCCAGTTCGACCTCACCGACGCCAGCGCCGGTGCGCTGGTCGATCGCATCGTCGGCTACGTCGGTAGCACCACGAGCGGTGCGGACGACGCGGGTGCGTCCACCTCCAGCCATTCCATCGGCTACGTCCAGGGAACCCCACCGGCGGGGATCTTCACCGGCGCCCCTCCCGGATACTCGGTGCTCTTCGGCAAGGAGATCGCCAAGACCGTCACCCGCACCGTGCTGCCGCTCTCCACGACGATTCCGGTGAAGATGGCCGGCGACGTACCGGAGCTCTCCTGCGCGGGCGTGAACCCGTGGCCGAGCGGGCCCAAGGGGGGCGACGGACTCGACAATGTCATCGATGCGCCGCTCACGGGATTCTGCCCCGGCAACCTGCCGCAGGCAGGTGCTGCGGTGACGTGCATCGCGCCGGGTCTCAATAGCTATTTTTCGACGTTGCTGCGCTCGACCGCACCCACCATCGCGCAGCTGTGCGGTCCGGTGCTGGAGCGATGCCTGGTGCGAACCTCGGCTGCGCTACCGCCGTTCCAGCCCATTGGTGGCGCCCCTCCCGCTGGTTGGCCGTGCCCCTAGCCCGGCTCGCGCGGCTTGCGCGGCCTTGAGCTCCTGTATGTCTCGAGAGATCCTCCCGAGCCATGCGCAGAGCCCCTCACGGCCCGGCGTGAACGGCGCGCGACACAGGCCGTCGAGGAGCCTCGGCACCGAGGTCATCATCTCGTCCCCGCACTCGTAGTGCTCGAGGTGGCTAGCCAGGACGTTCAGCGACTCGAGATACAGGCGTGCCGCCAGCGGCGCTTCTTCGGGCGTGGGCACTGCGAATGCGACCGCACCGAACTGCGTCGCGGCGGCTTCCCACTGGTGCGTCTCGAAGGCCACCTGGCCGACCGCGAAGCGAACTTCCGCGTCCGCGGGATGCGCGCAGAGGTAGGCGTCCGCCACCGCCACGAGCTCGGCCTGCGCAGGCGAGACGGGCCGAGGTGCGAGCCCATCGACGGGAGCGGCCCGTGACGGGCCTGCCGCGGCAAAGGCGGCGTCCACCGCGTTCTGCGCCACCCGAACGTCGGCGCGGGACACCGTCGGACACTCGCGCAGGGGGCGCGGTTCTGCTGCCCGCAAGCAGACGGGGCGTCGAGGCTTCACGGCCCTGCGAGACGCCCCGGGGATCGCGGTCGATGGGGGGGAGCGCGGCGCCACCCGTGCCTCGCGCTGCGGAGGAGAGGCGCACGCGAGCACGAAGAGGAGAGAGCTTGCGCGCATCAGGTGGCGCCAGACCATTCCCTTTGGACCCGCGCCGCGGTGGCGCCTTGGCACCCGGCGCGTGGATCCGCGCGTCAGCCGCGCAGCGAGTCGAGATCCCGCAGCAGCTCGCTGAAGGGAATGGGTGCGAGATCGCCGAAGGGCAGCGAGGTGTCGCTGGCGCTCCACAGGTACTCGCCTTTGTTCAACGTGACCGACCCCAGCTTCTGCTTGGGCGACTCCGAGATCATGCCGGTGAAGATGCCGGGATCGAGATCGAGGTAGAGCATGAGCCCGCCGGCCAGTGGCTTCTCGTACCAGCACACCACGCCTCCATCTTGCGGAGGGCCGCGTCGCCAGCCGCGATCGTCGAGGCCGAGCACCTTTCCGGTGGGGACTTCCAGGCCCACCACGCGGTCGAGCTTCTTCGCGGCGCGGTCGGCATCGGTGGGAACGGCGATCTCCCGGGAGAGCTGGGCGAAGGGCTGGATGATCTCGTAGTCGGAGAGCACCTGGCCCCAGGCCGCGGCCGCCGCGTCGTCGAGGTCGAGCCGGTGCACGATGCCCACCTGCGCGTCGTCCGCGAGGTCGAAGGCGTCGTCCTTCTCGTTGGCCAGGCTCGCGTCCTCGGCCACGCGGAACGAGCCGCGCACCTTGCCCGCATCGTCGTACACGCCCCACACCAGACGACGCACCACGTGCACGAGGAGCGGGTGCTCCAGCAGGAACTGTCGGAACACCGCGGCGGGCCAGCGACGCTGCGCGCACATGGCGATCTCGAGCCGGAGAATCTGCCCGGTCGCGATGGTCTTTGCGTCCTTCTTCAGGGCCTTCCAGCGTTCGGTGGCCTCCTTCGCCTTCTCCGCGTCGTCGGTCTGCTTGGCCTTCGGAAGATCCGGGAGGCGCTTGCTTTGCTCGTCGAGCACCGCGGGCTTCAGGGCTTCGTCGAACACCACGCGGAAGGCGCGGGGGCCGAAATCCAGCGTGAGTGAGCCGTTGTCGTCGAGACCGAGATCGGGCACCAGGCGATCCGCCAGCTCCTCGGCGCTGAGGCCGCGGGCCTCGGCGATCTGTTCGATCTTCTCTCCGGCCTTCTCTTGCAGGCCCTTGAACTTCAGCTTCTGCGCGATGCCGTGGAGGTGCATGAGGGCCACGTCGGTGCCGATGCGTGCGAGCACGTCGAGGCCGATGACCGCACGTGCGTGGGCGGCTTCGCCGGGCCACGCGCGGACCAGCGGGGTGAGCTTGCGGGCTGCGTCGTCGTCGCCGAAGAAGCCCAGCGCGTGGAGGGCCCATGCTTCTTTGGATGGTGCGCCGGCCACCAGCCACGCCTGGAACACGTCCCAGGCGAAGTCCGCCAGGCTCGCCGGCTCGCAGGCTTCTTTCACCGCGGCGATGCCGGCGTACGGATCGTCGGTGCTGGTGAAGGCGAGCATGGTGCCGATGGCATCGATGGCCGAGGGCGGGAGCGCCTTCTGGCCCCCGCGAAGCAGCGGAGCCGTGAAGCCCGCCGCGTTCCAGAAGGACGGCAGCTTGGGAATCTTGGTGGGCACCGTCAGGAGCGGATCGAATTCGAGAATCTGGGTCACGCCGGCGCTGGCCTCCGCGCCGTACTTGGCTGCGGCCGACTCGACGATGGCGCGATGGCCTCGAGAGGCAACGAAGCGCAGGGCCGCCTCGGCATTGGCGCGATCACGTCCGGGCTTGCCCACGGCACCGGGAACGAGACCCACCGCAGCGGCCTCCGGAAACGCCGCGAGCCACTCGGCAGCGGTGGGCCGAGCCTTCTTGAGTCGCGCGAGCGCGTCGGCCATGAGCGGCGCCACCCGCGCCGCGTTGGCCCGTTGCAACGCTTCGACGGCGCCGAGGCCCTCCACTTCCGCGCTGCGGAGCGCGAAGGGAATCATGTCGACGCCGTGCCGCGCCACCAGGGTCGACGCCACGCCGTAGTACGACCAGTTGAAGCGGCCGAGGTTGAGCGAGGGGAGGATCTCCAGCAGCTCCTTCTTCGGGAGGTTGGCGAAGATCGAGGCATTGAGCATGTTCCAGCTCCGCTCGGTCGGCGTGGGCACCGACGCGCTGCGCTCCTTCACCTTGGCCAGGTTCTCGGCGACCTTCTCCGGTTGCTCTTCGAGCCAGCGGCCTCCCGCGCGCTGCTTCTCTTCGCCCGGCTTCCAGGCCATCGTCTCGGCGAAGGGCAACGGCGTGAGCGCGAGCACCGTGGGCGCCGCGCCCTTGGTCTTCACGGTCCAGGGCGGCGTGCGGAGAAACGAGGGGAGCTCGTCGGGACTGGCTTGCGGGCGTGGCCGGGTTTGCTCTTCCAGCTGCGCGATGACGTTCTGTGCCGCTGGCGCGAGGCTCACGCGCGCTTCGTTCACCGCGGCGTGTCCCGAGGCGACGATGGGCTTGAGCACGGCTTTCGCAGACTCTCCCAGTGGCCCCTTGTTCACCGCGGCCTGCGCCAGCGGCACCACCGAGACCTGCGGATGCGATTGCAGGTACTGCGCGGCGATGGCGCGCAGCTCCTTGGCGCCCAGCTGCTTCACGAAGAACGCGGCCACCTCCGGCGTGACCACCAGGGCGATGGCCTCGGCGATGGACCGCATGCGATCGACGCCACTGCTTCCGGCCTGCACCACGATGTCGCTGAGAAAGGCACCGGCCGCCACGCCGTAGCGCGCGACCATGTCGAAGCGCAGGCGGTCCATGCCTGCCGCGAGGTACCAGACGTTCGTTTGCGGCACGCGCGCAGAGAGCGCTTTGGCGTCTTCGAGCGAGGGCGCGGAGGCGAGCAGCGGCCAGAAGTAGTCGGGTGGATGGGCACTCGCCGCGATGGTCGCGAGGTCGCTCTCGATCCACTCCGGCCGTTCGAACGCCGCCGCCAGGAGGGCCCGGCGCTCGATGGAGGGCCCTTCCAGGAGGCCTTCGGCTTCCTTCACCAGCGCCGCGTACGTAGCGTCGTCGGCGAGGGCCGCGGCCAGACGAATGCCGCGCCAGTCCTCGCGGTTGCGGGTGCGGAACCAGGGCCGGGGGCTGCTCTCGTCGCCTTCGGAAAGCGTGATGTGCTTTTCGGAGACCTGGGATTGAAGGCGGCGCCCTTGCACGACGGTGTGCAGCGCGAAGGAGGGGCCCTCCTTTGCGAGCCAGTATCCGATGAAGTCCTCGGTGCGCGACGTGTCGTTCCACGCCACGCAGGGACCGATGAGCGCGAACGCAGCCGCCTCCGCCTCCGGATCGAGCTTCTCCGGCATCGCTCCGGCGTATGCAGCGCGGGCCGCGGCCATTCTCGCTTTGTCGGCGCCAGTGCTTGCTGCGCCGGCGTCGAGGAGCGGGCCGAACGCCTTCATGGCCGCTGCAAGCTTGGAGTGGAGGTGCTTCGCGTCGGGCTTCCGCGGCACGATCACGTCGCGCCCGCGCATCGGCGAAGCGTCGCGGAGCGCGGCGTCGGTCCATGCGATGGTGCCCACGGCCGCGGCCGCGGGTGGCGCCGGGGCGCTTTCGATAGGTGTACTATGCGCTGAAGTGAGCGCGGCAGGGGGCGGCGGCGCCGCGACCGGCTTCGGGGCCGCGGGCTTCGGCGCGGGCGACGTTGCTCCGGCTGCCACCGCCACTTCGGCGTAGCCCTTCTTGGTCTTCTCCTTGATGACCTTGTCCATCTCGGCCTGGGCAGCGGTGGCCGAGGCGAACGACTTCACCTGGCTCTGCCCATTGGTGCCGATGCGTCCGAAGCACACCGTCACCGAGGCGTCCTCGCGCTCCACCTGCCAGAACTTGTTGCTGGTGCCTTCGCTGAGCTCGAACCTTCGCATGGCCGAAGAGCTTAATGGCTTATCGGAGCCGCTCCCAGCCCGAACGCACGATCTACGCGGCGGTGCGGAGGCTCGCGCCTCCGGGGCCACGGGAGAGCGTCTCGGCCAGCGTGCGCGCCAGGGCGCGGAGGGCGGCGGGCTCGGGGATTCCGGCCAGCTCGCGCTCCCGCTCGGTGAGGAACACCGGCGCTTCGTCCTCGAGGCGATCGAGCGCAGCGCGATAGGCGCCGTCCACCTCCGCGCGTTCCGCCGGCGTGAGTTGCGTGTCGAGCCATCTCCGCACCGCGTGCGCCAGCGAGGCGTGGCGCGTCTCGTCCCCGGCAATCTGTCGCAGCGCTTCACCGAGCTCGGGATCCCGAGCGCCTCGGCCGGCCACCTGGGCCAGGAGCGCGCCGAACGTTTCCCGAGCGCAGCCCTCCACCGCGTTCTCCAGCGCCATGGCCAAGAGCGTTCGCGGTGCTTTGCCGCCTCTCTCGTCGGCGGGGCGCGCCTGGGGCAGGGGACCCGCGTGCTTGCGAGCGAAGCGCGCCATCGAACGCGCGTGACGTACCTCGTCGGCCGCGGCTCGACGCGCCCGCCGGCGAAGGGATCGCGGTGCCCCGTGTGCCGTAAGCTCGGCTTCGAGCGTGCGGAACGCGCGAATCGACGCCGCCTCCAGCGTCGCCATCTCGGCGAGCCATCCGCCCAGACCTCCCGGCCCTCCGCGGGCGGAGACGGGGAAGTCCTCCGGGCGCCGCCCGGCGCCGCTGCAACCACCAACGCGCATGCAGAGCACCGTCACGGCGCCACCGGCATCGGTCGACCCGTAGCGACACGAAACGGCGCCCCCGTTGCACATGCGCGCGCACGTGTCCGGAGTGAGCTCCGGGAGCTTGTCGTCGCCCGCGTCCGGTCCGTTGCCGGGAGGCGTGTACACCTCGGTGGTCTCCATCGGCGGCGGGCAGGTGCCTCCGGGACACCCGTACGCGCGGGCCGCCAGCACGCTGGTGGCGAGGTGGAAGAACTTGCGGAGTCGGTGGTAGTCGTTCGCCGGCTTCATGGTGTGGTCTCGAAGGTGATGGTGCGCACTTGCTCGGCGCTGCATGCGAGGTTGATGGCGCCATGTTGGTCCACCGGTCGTCGCCGGTTCACCGTGAGCTCGACGGTGCAGTTGCCCGCGTTCTTGGGAAAGCGATCGGGCGCGAAGCTCGCGACCCCCTTGTCACGAACGAGCGGGCTGTAGATGGCGGGAAAACACGGCGATCGCAGCGTCACCTCCACCATGTCGGGGCTCGGCTCCCAGGTCACTTCGATGGGAAGCGAGCGCGAGAGCGGGCCGGTCGGGGGTGCGATGACGAAGGCCGGCGGGAGCACCACGTCGACGCTCGCGGTGCCGGCCGGCCGTACGAGCGAGACGGTGACGGTGGTGCCGGGCGTGCGCACGAGGCCGATGGACGAGTACCCGTCGATGGCGAGCTCCTGCGGTCGCGCGCCCGGGGCGCTGGCCACGATGCGGTCGCTACCCTCCAGGCGCACGAGGCCGAGCTGGTCGCCGCGCAGGCCCCACATCACGCGCAAGGTGACCACCGAGCCGTTGCTGGTGACGACGCCGTGCCCTTGGATCACCGAAGGGGCCACCTCGGGGCTGTGCGCGGTGTAGCTCGAAGGGCCGCACCCGAGGGTGCCCAGGAGCGCGGCGAGCGCGATACGTTTCATGCGGGTCTTCGTTGGACGGAGCGACGCGGCTTTCGGTGTATCGCAGCGATCGTATCGCGTGTCGGCCGCAGAGTGTGCACCCATCGACGTGGCGTCGCGCGACGTTTGCGTGGCCCCCGGCGCCATCCTTCTCCCGCCGGCGAGCGCGCTGCAGGCCGCGTGGTATGGGCCTCCGGCGCGGTCGCCCCGTGTACTTCCCTCTCTCTCATCGATCGAGGTCTCATGCGCTTTGCATTCATCGCGATTTGTTCCGTGCTCCCCCTTGCTGCCTGCGCGGCGGCCGCCGACCCGCAGCCAGCGGAGGAGAGCCCCCACTCCGACCGCGGCGGCATCGGCGTGGTTGCGCAAGCCGAAACGGCTTCTCCGGTCCCGCTGGACGTGCGGCGCTCGTTCGCCGTCACCGACGCCGCCATCACCACGCGCTTCTCGCTGGCGGCGGTGCTCGGGCAGCTGGCGCCCACCGGGCAGAGCGCAGCTGACCTGTTTCGACAGTTGTGGGATACACAGAATCCCGCGCCCGGCCTGGCCGGCATCGCCGGCCCACACTGCTCCGACGCCAACGGCACCCTCAACGGATTCCCGCAGCCGTGTCGCTCCGGCGAAGGTGCGCAGGCGTCTCCGACGTCGCCGGTGACCTTGTCCTCGTACGCGGCGGTGGGCCTGTTCAACCGCTTCGATCTCGCGCCGGCCTCCGGCGCCAACTGCGGCGAGCATCGCATCGTGTTCGCCAAGACCGACGCCACCGCGGGTCGCGCCTTCGTCATCTTCGAGGCGGTCGTGCCGAACCCGCGTCTCGACAAGGGCCTCGAGGGGTGCCGTCCGGTGGTGGACTTCTGGGCCGGGCTCTCCAGTGACGCCTCCGTCGCGTCGCGCGCCGACAAGCTCGTGTCGTTCTACTTTCGCGGTCTCCCCGGCTTCGCTCCGGTGGTCGCGGCCGACAACTACGGGAAGAACGGCGGCCAGGTGCGCCTCAACATGTTCATCACGCCCACCTGGCTACTGCGCGAGACCAAGCTGACCACCAGCTGCGCCGGCGCGGCTTGTCGCGTGACCTTCGAGCCGGTCACGGTGAAGACCAACCCGGCGCCCACGCTCTTCTCCGCGACCTCGTCCGACCCGCGGGCGGGGGACTTTCGCGCATTCTTTCCCACGCAGGTGGCCTCGCTCGCGCGCCCAAACGTGATGACCTTCGACTACGCGGTGCCCGACCGCACGCCGGCGGCAGCTTGCCCGACTCCACCGACAGCTATACACGCGCGTTCGCCGGCAACGCCGACCTCCGCACCGCTATCTCGAACGAGCTCACGCGCATCGGCAGCCCGCTCACGCCGGAAGACATCGTGGGCCGCGCGCAGGCGCTCTCGTGCGGCGGCTGTCACCAGACCAGCAACGGCGCGAACCTCGGCGGAGGCCTCACGTTCCCCTCGTCGGGCTTCTTCGTGCATGCTTCCGAGACCTCGGAGAACGGGCCCGATGGTCCGCGCTTCCAGATCTCCCCGGCGCTCACCGGGACCTTCTTGCCGTTCCGCGCTTCGGTCATGGGAACGTTCCTCACCCGCGATACCGACGGCGACGGCGTACCCAACGCTCGCGACAACTGCCTCTCGGTGGCCAACGCCAGCCAGGTCGACACCGATGGCGACGGCTTCGGCAACGCCTGCGACGCCGACCTGAACAACGACGGTATCGTCAACGCCCTCGACCTCGCGCTCTTCAAGGCAGCCTTCGGAACCCGCGGCGGCGCAAGCGACCTCAACGCCGACGGCATCGTGAACTCCCTCGACATCTCGATGTTCAAGCAGCTCTTCGGAGCGCCCCCGGGTCCCTCGGCCACGCGCTGACCGGAGTCTGCGCCCGAGCCGCAGAGGGGGTCCCTCGCTTCGCTCGGGATGACCGTTGGGGAACGGACTCCGCGCGTGATAAAACTGTCGCTCCATGGCAGCCAAGAAGCGAACGGACGGGGCGACCGAAGAGAAGACGACGACTTCGCAGCGGCCGCCGGCGGAGATCATCTACGCCGCCGAGCTGGAGACGCTCCAGACCGGCGACGACGCGCCGCGCCCGCCCGGGTGGCGCATGTCGCCGATGGCCATCCGCGCGTTCATCCTGGGCGACCCCGCCCGCGGCATTCGCAAGAAGTTCGTGGGCAACCCTTCGCTCGTCGATCGCGCCATGGTGGCCCTCGCCACCAACCGCGGCCTCATGCTGGTGGGCGAGCCCGGCACCGCCAAGTCGCTCCTGAGCGAGCTGCTCGCGGCGGCCATCTGCGAGCGCTCGACACTCACCATCCAGGGCAGCGCCGGCACCACCGACGATCAGATCAAGTACTCCTGGAACTACGCCTTGCTCCTCGCGGAAGGACCGACCCCGCGGGCGCTGGTGCCGGCGCCGCTGTACACCGCGATGAAGGAGGGCGCCATCGTGCGCTTCGAGGAGATCACCCGGTGTCCGCTGGAGATACAGGACTCGCTCCTGGCCGCCCTCTCGGACCGGGTGCTGGCCATCCCCGAGATGGAGGGCGCCAGTGCGATGCTCTTCGCCAAGGAGGGCTTCAACGTCATCGCCACCGCCAACACCCGCGATCTGGGGGTCAACGAGATGAGCGCCGCCCTCAAGCGCCGCTTCAACTTCGAGACGGTGTTCCCGATTCCCGACTTCTCCGTGGAGATGGATCTCGTGCGTGAGGAGACGCAGCGGCTCCTGGCGCGCTCCGGTGTGCCCAGCATTCCCGGGCCCGACGTGCTCGAGCTGCTGGTGACGACCTTTCGCGAGCTCAGGGCCGGGCTCACCACCGACGGGCAGGCCATGGACCGCCTCTCGGTGCCCATGTCCACCGCCGAAGCGGTGAGCGTCGCCTACGCCATGGGGGTGCGCAGCTACTTCCTGCGCCGCACCGAGGCCTCGCCGGCGGATCTGGTGGAGTGCCTCATCGGCGCGGCCATCAAGACCGACGCCGAGGACATCGCCCGGCTCCGGCGCTACTTCGAGCAGCGCGTCTCCAAGAAGTCCGGGGCGCACTGGAAGGCGTACTACGAAGCTCGCCACCTCTTGCCGGGCTGAGCCGTGGCCCTTCACGTCATCGGTGTCCGGCACCATAGCCCCGCGTGCGCGCGCGTGGTGGGCGAGGCGATCCGTCGGCTGCGCCCCCGCTATGTGCTGGTGGAGGGGCCCAGCGACATGAACGAGCGGCTGGGCGAGCTGCTCTTGCCGCACGACTTGCCGGTGGCGCTCTTCACCTATCGGCAAGACGAGACCGGCGCGCATCGCGGCATGTGGTCGCCTTTCTGCGACTACTCGCCGGAGTGGGTGGCCCTGCGCGCGGCGGTCGAGGTGGGCGCCACGCCGCTCTTCGTGGACCTTCCGGCGTGGCACGACGTGTTCGACGGCGAGGAGAATCGCTACTCGGATCGCCACGTGCGTCACAGCGATCGCCTGGGCGAGCTGTGCGCGCGGCTCGGCTTCGAGGACACCGACGCGCTCTGGGATCATCTGTTCGAGCAGCCGCAAGACGAGCAGCTCTTGGCGGCGCGTCTCTCTGCCTACTTCGAGCAGCTCCGGGGCGACGAACCGGGCGGCCATCGCGATGGTCCGCGCGAAGACTTCATGGCGCAGTTCATCGCCTGGGCCATGGACCAGAGCAACGGCGCCGACGTGGTGATGGTCTGCGGCGGCTACCACAAGCCGGCGCTCGAGCGCCTCTGGCAGGCGGCGTCAAAGGAGCGGCCCACGCTGCGGGAACCGGAGAATGCGCGGCTCGGCAGCTATCTCGTGCCGTTCTCGTATCGGCGCCTCGACAGCTTCGCCGGCTACGCGTCGGGCATGCCTTCACCGGCGTTCTATCAGCGGGTGTGGGAGGAAGGGCCGGCCAAGGCGGCCGACGCCATGCTCTTCGCGGCCATCCGGCACCTTCGCGGCAAGCAGCAGCGGGTCTCGCCCGCCGACGCCATCGCCGCTTCGACGCTGGCCCACGGGCTCAAGGCGCTGCGCGGTCACGAGGCGCTCTCGCGCATCGATCTGCTGGATGGCCTCGCCGGGGCGCTGGTGAAGGATGCGCTGGAGGCGCCGCTGCCGTGGACCCGCCGGGGCACGCTCTCGGCGCGCACCGAGCCCCTCCTGGCGGAGCTGGTGCGAGCGTTCTCCGGGCACAAGGTCGGCGTGCTGGCGCCAGGCACTCCGCAACCGCCGCTGCTCCACGATGCCTTCGCGGAGGCGGAACGCGTGCATATTGCACTGAACCGCGAGCCGCAGCGCGTGGTGGTGCCGCTCACCAGCCAGGCAGGTGCGGCCCAGAGCGCGGTGCTGCATCGACTCCGGGTACTGGGGATCCCCGGCTTCTCGCAGACCCGCGCGCCGTCGCTTTCTCGGGCCAAGACCGAGCTCTCGGAAGAGTGGAGCGTGCAGCGGGGACTCGACACCGATCCGGCGCTGGTGGAGGCTGCCCTCTACGGCGCGACGCTCGTGGGGGCTGCCGCCGCCAAGATCGAAGAGCGGAGCCGCGACGCCGAAGACGTGCTCAGCCTCGCCAATACGCTCTTCGATGCGGCCCTCTGCGGCATCGCCCACCTGACCGCTCGGGCCCTCGGCGATCTGGCGCGGGTTGTGGCCAGCGAGCCCTCGTTCACGGCGCTGGGCGGCGCGCTCGGCAAGCTCCTCGCGCTCCGACGCGGCGAGGCGGTGCTGGGCAAGCGCGGGCACATGGACCTCGCGTCGGTGCTCGCGGCTTGCTTCGACCGCGGCCTCTGGCTCTTCGAGGCCACCCAGGGCGCCTCGGCGCCGCTCGACGAAGGGCACGTGCGCGCGGTGGTGGCGCTTCGCGATACGTTGCGCGTGGGCCCGCCGGAGCTCGACGTGGACCCGGCTCGGGCTCGCGGTCTCTGCGAACGGCGTACCAAGGATCCCGAGGCGCCGCCGGCCCTCCGCGGCGCGGCGCTGGGGCTCCTGTGGTCGATGCTCGACGAGAACGACGACGCGGAGGCGCGCCAGAAGGAGGCCATCGCCGTGCTGCGCGCGGTGGCGAGGCCCGAGACCTTCGGCGATTTCCTGGGCGGGCTCTTCGCGCTGGCGCGCGAGGAGGTGGTGCGCGCCGAAGGCCTGGTGGGCACCATCGATGCGTGCGTGACCGGCTTTCTCCGCGATGACTTTCTCATCGCGCTGCCCGCGCTCCGGCAGGCCTTCGCGTACTTTCCACCGCGAGAGCGTCTGCGCATCGCCGAGACCATCCTCGAGCTCGGCGCGCCGGCGGATGGCTCGAAGGCCGCAGCGCGGGTCGACCCCATGCTCCTGCTCCGGGCTCCCATCGACGTCTCCGTGGTGGAGCGCGGTCACCGGCTGGAGCAAGCCGCCGCGACGCTGGCCGCGCGCTTCGGCCTCGACGACGTAGAATCCCCTCCCGTCGCTCCGGAGGCCTCATGAGCACGCGCGACGAGCGACTGGTCCGCTGGCGTCTCCTCCTGGGCAACGCATCGGAGGCGGCCCTCGATGCACGCGCCGGGCTTACCGCCGACGACATGGCGGCCGACGCGGCCCTGGGGTGGCTTTACGAGCGCGGCGGCGATCTCGCGGATCGCGATATTCGCGACCGTCAGGGAGGGCTCGGTGGCTCGGCGCTCTCGGTTCCCGACTGGCTCTCCGAGGTGCATCGGCTCTTTCCCAAGGAGACCATCGAGCGCATCGAGCAAGACGCCGTGGAGAAGTACCAGATTCACGAGGTGGTCACGAACCCCGAGGTGCTGGCGCGCATCGAGCCCAACGAGGCCCTGCTGCGCGCCGTGCTCCTGACCAAGCACCTCATGAACCCCGAGGTGCTGGCGATGGCCCGGGAGCTGGTGGCCAAGGTGGTGAAGCAGCTCATGGAGAAGCTGGCGCGCACCGTGAAGACCAGCTTTCACGGACGCCGCTCACGGCTTCGATCGCGCCTCAAGATCGCCAAGAACTTCGACGCGCGATCGACCATCCGCAAGAACCTGGGCACCTACGATCCGGCGCTGCGGAAGCTCTTCATCCGCACGCCGCTCTTCGTCTCACGCACGCGAAACCACATGGATCGCTGGCAGATCATCCTCCTGGTGGACGAGAGCGGCAGCATGATGTCGTCGGTCATCCACTCGGCGGTGACGGCGGCCTGTTTGTGGGGGCTGCCCTCCACAAAGACGCACCTCTGCATCTTCGACACCGAGGTGGTGGACCTCACCGATCGCGTGACCGATCCGGTGGAGGTGCTCATGAAGGTGCAGCTCGGCGGCGGCACCGACATCGGCAAGGCGGTGGGCTACGCGCAGGGCCTGGTGGAGAACCCACGGCGCACCATCGTGGTGCTGGTCACCGACTTCTTCGAGGGCGGCAGCGACTACGTGCTGGTGTCGCGGGTGAAGGCGCTGTGCGATCAGGGCACCATCGTGCTCGGCCTCGCGGCCCTCGACGAGCAAGCCAACCCTTCGTTCGATCGCGATCTCGCGCGGCGTCTCACCCAGGTGGGGGCGCACGTGGGGGCCATGACGCCCGGGCAGCTGGTGGGCTTCATCGCCGAGAAGGTGCGCGCGTGAGCCGACCCGACTTGCTCGCCCTGGGGCCCGAGGCGCTCGCTTCGCTGGCGAACGTGGGCCTGGTGAAACGCGCGCAGCGGGAGCTCGCGGAAGGGCCCGGGCCCGCGCTGGTGGAGGAGGACGACGGCACGGTGGTGGGGACGTTTGCGGACGGCGTGGTGGCGCGCTTGCCGCCCAACAAGCCGCTGAAAGAAGCGCCCTGCACCTGCGGCGCGGCCGGCGTGTGCCGACATCGGGTGGCGGTTGCGCTGGCCTACAAGCCGTGGCACGAGGCGGCCCACGAAGCGGGTCCGCCGCCCTCGGCGCGGGTTCCGGAGAACTGGTCGCCGGGGCAGATCGACGACGCCACCCTCGAGCGCGTGGTGGGCGTGAAGGTGCTCGAACGGGCGCGCAGCGTGCTCAAGAAGGGTCTCCTCGCGTCGGTCGACCGACACGGCGTGCCGACCGCCAAGCTACCTTCGTGCACCGTGCGCTTCCTCGTACCGGGCGACGTTGCCTACGCCCGCTGCGACTGCGCCCAGGCGGGCGGCGGCTGCGAGCACCTGGCGCTGGCGGTGTGGGCGTTTCGCGCGGCCGACGCGCTCCCTGCCAAG
>JABFRG010001007.1 GCA_013141295.1 Polyangiaceae bacterium | reverse complement strand
GGGTGCCTCGTGAAGCCTAGACAACCGAACGAACACCCATGGCGGCCCTCAAATTCCCAGCCCGCAGCGATTCTTTGCGCGGCTACACCCATCCCACGCACAACGGGTGTGAATAATCCGGGCTAGGCCGCGCGGCGACGCGGTGGTGTTCGCCACCCACCACAGGCCGGTGCAGGGTACACGCGGTTCCTATCGCGTGAACGTGCGCCACGGGGTCAGCCCGGTGCGACGCGGCCAGCGCTACACGCTGGGCATCATCTTTCACGATGCGCGCTGAGCGGAGCTCCCGAAGACACGCAACACGAGCGCCGTGTCCATGTACTCGGTGAGCTCCACCAGGCGTCCGCCCACCACGCGGCACACCCAGCAGTAGGTGTTGTCGTAGCGATCGCCGGAGGTGAGCAGGTTGTCGCCCTGGCCCTGGACGACGACCCACTCGCCAGCGGTCACGAAGCGCTCCACGTGCATGCGGTAGGGCCCGTCGATGCGCGCCTGCAGCGCGGCGAGCATGGCGCGAACCTCGGCACTGCCGCGATAGGTGCGCGACCAGGGGGTGGTGCCGACGATGGTCCACGCGATCTCGTCGGCGAAGCTGTCGATAAACGGCTTCACCGTGCCCGCTGCGAGCTGCGAGACGGCGTGCTTCCAGCTTTCGTGTGCGTCTTTCATGCGCTGGATGATGGCGCGGCGGCGCTCGATGAGATTGGCAAGAACGGCCATTCGTCGCGGTCGCATGCTGGTCCATCGCTTGCTATCGTCGCCGCATGGGGCAGCGCTTCGAGGTGGATGCGGCTCTCTCGCCCATGATCCGGCACGTTCGCTGGGTCACGGCGGAACAGGCGGCCCGGGCCGAACGCTATGTTCGACTCCCGGACGGCGAGAGCGAGCTCTTGGTGCGCGTCGGCGGCGCGGGAGGCGACGTCACCGCCACCGTGGTCGGCAGCCGCACGATGCCGCTTCAGAAGGCCCCGACGCAGCCGGTGACCACGCTGCTGGTGCGCTTCCGCGTGGCCGGCGCCTATCCATTTTTCGGTGTGCCCATGCATGAGCTCACCGACCGGCTGGTGCCACTCGGTGACCTGTGGTCGCGAGCGCTCGTGAGCTCGCTCGCCGGAGCCCCTGGCCCGCGGCAGGCCGCGGCTGCCCTTTCGCGAGCGCTGCACACCAGGCTCGAGGGTCCGGCGCGCTACGAGCCTTACGCCGCGCCCTACGTTCGCCGGGCATTGCGGGTGGCCATGGCGGCCCCGCGCCTTCCCACCGTGCGCGACCTGGCTGCGCTCCTCGGCGGCAGCGAGCGTCACCTGCGGCGCGCCTTTGCCGAGGTGGTCGGCATCGCGCCCAAGCCCATGCTGCGCATCGTGCGATTTCAGCGCGCGCTCCGGTGGGCACGGGAGCTCGCGCACGTCGACTGGAGCGCTCTCGCGCAGCGGGCCGGTTACTGCGACCAGGCGCACCTCATCGACGATTTCCGGGAGCTCGGCGGACGCACGCCGACCGCCCTGGTCGAGGGACCGCGTGTCAGGCGAAGAGCACGATGAGGTTGTTGATCACGTGTACTACCCACGCAACGCCGACCGAGCGGGTGCGCAGCGCCACCAGCCCGAACACGTAGCCCGCGGGCAGGGTCCACGCCATCTGCAGGTAGGCCGCGCCCAGGTCGAAGTGATGATACTGCAGGTGCATCGCCGCGAAGACCACGCTCGAGAACACCAGCGCGCGACGCGGATGCTGCGATGCGGGCCAGCGCACCAGCGCCAGGCCGAGCACCAGCCCCCGGCACAGAAGCTCCTCGCCCAGGCTCCCGGTGAGGGCGAAGGCCACGCGATCTTCCAGCCGCGGCAAGGGAACGCGACCGAAGCCGAAGAAGTGCACGCATACGAACGTTCCCAGGAGCCAGATGGCCACCACCCGGAGCACGGTACCGCTCGGTCGAGAGGGGCGCAGCGGCAGCCGCGACGCGGTGAGCGCATACACCGTGCCGATGGCGGCGAGCGACGTGATCCGCAGGTCGGCGAGGCGCGCCAGGAGTGGAGCGCGCTCGTGGGCCCAGACGAAGATGCGTGTATCTATCAGGTAAAAGACGAACAGCGCCGCTACCGACACCATCGCGAGCCGCAGCACCGGCCGGGTCGGGCTCGGCTCCGGGGCCGGGGCTAACTCGCCCACTACTTCCCGGGGATGAAGCGCCAGGTGGAGCCCTGCCCGCCGTCGCGAACCTCGATGCCGAGCCCGGTGAGCTCGGCGCGCAGCTCATCGGCGCGGGCGAAGTTCTTCTCGCCGCGGGCTGCCACCCGGGCCGCCACCAGGCTGTCGATGCGCGCAGGATCGATGCCGCGCACCTTGGCCAGGCGCGTCTTGGCGCTCTCGAAGTAGGCTGCCGGTGAGCCTTCGGCCACGCCGAAGATGCTGCACATGTGGTCGATGACCGCGAGCAGCGCGTGGGCCTCGGGGGTCGCCTTCTTCATGGTGTCGGCGAGGCGGTTGGCCTCGGCGAACGCCTCGGTGAAGGTGGCCATGGCCTGGGCGGTGTTGAGATCGTTGTCGAGGGCTTCGTCGAAGGCCCGGCGAAGCTTGTCCATGGCCGGCGATTTCTCGGCCTTTTCGGCGTCGGCACCTTTATCGAGCAGCCGGCCGCGGGTCTCGTAGAAGTACTCGAGGCGGCGCTCGGCGGCTTCGAGCCGCGGAAAGCGCACCTGGGCCAGCGCGTCGTCGCCGGCCGCATCGACGGTCGCGGCCTGCACCTCGAAGCCGAGCGGCGCACGGTAGTGCGTATCGAGCATCCAGAGCCGCACCGCGCCGGCGGCCACCCGCGAGAGCAAGCGACGGAGCTGGAACCAGTGGGCGTACTTCACCTTCAGGTCGAGCACCTGGATGCGCGCCCGGTCGGCCTCGGAGAGCGTGGCGACGTCGCGGGCCCGGAGCTCCGCCAGCTTCTTGGGGTCGCTCTTGGAGAGCTTGAAGAAGTCGGCCTCTTCCTCGCGCAGCGTGGCCACCGCGCCGGCGAGCGGTCCGAAGTCGGCGCTGCCGAGATCGAACTCGATGAATCCGTTGTGCATCCAGGCGTGGGCCAGCATCTCGCCGGTGGCGCCTTCGGACTGCGCGATCTCGTTCTCGTGGTGGGGGAAGATGAGGTCGAGGCCGCCGCAGTGGAGGTCGAAGCCGGGGCCGAGGATCTTCTCGCTCATGGCCGAGCACTCGATGTGCCAGCCGGGGCGCCCCTCGCCCCACGGCGAGGCCCAGCGCGCGCCCTTGGGCTCGTGCGGTTTGGCCGCCTTCCACAGGGCGAAATCCAGAGGGTCGTCCTTGCGCTCGTCGACGGCTACCCGCTCGCCGGCCCGAAGGTCGGCGCGCTTGCGCTTGGAGAGCTTGCCATAGCCCTCGAACTTTTCCGTTGCATAGTACACGTCACCGGCGCGCTCGTAGGCGTAGCCCTTGGCGATGAGCTTCTCGATGATGGCGACGATCTCGGGCATCGTCTCGGAGACCCGGGGCTCGAAGGTCGGCGGCAAGCAGCCCAGGGCCGCGGTGTCCTCGCGGTAGGCCTGGATGAAGCGCTCCGCCACGTCGCGCGGCTCTTCGCCGTTCTGCAGCGCCACGTCGATGATCTTGTCGTCGACGTCGGTGAAGTTCCGCACGAACACCACGCTCTTGCCCTGCTTGCGCAGGTGCCGCGTGAGCACGTCGAACATGATGGCCGGCCGCGCGTTGCCCACGTGGATGAGCCCGTACACGGTGGGCCCGCACAGATAGATAGAGGTCTCCCCGGCTTTCCGCTCGGGGAGATCCACGAGGCCGCCGCTCAGGGTGTCGTGCAGACGAAACGTCATGGCGGGCTCTCTCTCGGGGCGCTCAGCCCGCGAAGCGTTCGACCATCTTGCCGAGACGCGGAACCGCGGCCTCGACGTTCTTCTTGGCGCTGCCGCGGAGCTTTTCGTAGGTGCCCTTGACCACGCCGCTGGTGGAGCGCTGCGCCTTGCCATCGGTGATGGTGAGGAGCGCGTCGGCGACCTTGCTGGAGTTCTGCTCGAAGAAGGCGGCGATGGGCTTGTTCTGGGACTTTGCGTCCTCGTAGAACGGCTCGAGGGCCTTGGCGAACTCGGGGATGAGGTCGGTGACCGCCTTGCGCACGAAGCCGGGCTTCACGCCCTTGACCGCGCCGTAGCCGGCCTTGATGGCCAGACCGGAAATACCGCCCTTGTCGGATACTTCCTGGTCGATGAGCTCGCAGCAGGCGTCCACGACTTCGGTTTTCTTCGCTTCGCTCGTGAGAACGTCGGAGAGGGTGCTCATGTTCGGTGGATCGTCGTTAGCACAATGCGCCCGGTTTGGGGCCTTTACGTCCGATTTATCACCGAGTGCCAAATTATCGGAGACGGCGTAGGGCGCCGCGGCCGATGACGTAGGCCACCATGGGCACGTGCCAGAGGCGCAGCTTGCTCTCGTCGTGCGGGTAGCAGGCCTTCACCGGCACCTCGCCGATGCGGGCGCCGAGACGGCCCAGGGTCAGGAGCAGATCGTTCGGGTACCCGAACCCCGGCCACACCTCGTCCAGTGGAAGCCGGGCGCAGGTGGCGCGCGCGATGGCGGTGAAGCCGCACTGGCTATCGTGGATGGTCTGCCCGAGGGCACGCGAGGTCAGCGCGGAGAACACGCGTCCGCCCCAGTACCGCGGCGAGGGCATCACCGCGCGGACCTGGGCATCGGTGAAGCGCTCTCCCTTCACGTAGTCGAAGCGCCCGGCGGCCACCGGCTCCACCACCCGCGCCAGATCCTCCGGCGCCATCTGGCCATCGCCGGCCATGACCACGAAGACGTCGCGGGGCGAGGTTTCGCCGGGAGCCGCGAGCGCGTGCCGGTAGCCGCTCACGATGGCCGCGCCGACCCCGGCGTTGTTCGGGTGCCGCAGCACCACCACACGTGCATCTTGCACGCTTCTCGCCACCTGCGCGGTATCGTCGGCGCTGGCGTCGTCCACCACCACCACCTGGTCCACGAACGCCGGCATGCCACGGAGCACCGCGGCGATGCGCTTCGCTTCGTTGAAGGCAGGCACGACGACGGTGACGCGAGCTCCGTTCCACATGGCGGGCAGCGGGAGGTTCGCACATTCGGGCGATTCGCGCAGAAGCACTCGCACACGCGCTCGCAATTACTCTTTTATTTCATAGTCTTGCACCTTCAGAGCCGGGCTCGCTGCGAACTTCGCGCATCGGTGCTACACGTGTGCCCCGATGGCGAAGGTACTGATCATCGAGGACGAACCGGACATTCGGCAGGTGCTCGAATTCAACCTGACCGACAAGGGCCATCGGACGCAGGTGGCGGGCACCGCTGCCGAGGGGTTGCGGTTGGCGCGCGAGCGCAAACCGGATCTCGTGCTCCTCGATTTGATGCTCCCCGACGTCTCCGGCACCGAGGTGTGCAAGGCGCTGCGGGCCGACAAGGAGCTGCGGGACGTCAAGATCATCATGATCACCGCGAAGGGCGAGGAGATCGACCGCGTGGTGGGCTTCGAGCTCGGCGCCGACGACTACGTGGTGAAGCCGTTCAGCGTGCGCGAGCTCATGCTGCGGGTCGACGCCATCCTCCGGCGCGCCGGAGAAAAGCCCCAGACCGGCGATTTCTTCGAGTTCGGGCGGCTGCGGGTCGACCGCGAGGCGCACCGGGTGTGGGTCGACGGCGTGGAGCTCGAGCTCACCGCACTGGAGTTCAAGCTGCTGGTGACCCTCCACGATCGCAAGAACCGGGTGCAGACCCGGGCGGCGCTCCTCAACGACGTGTGGGGCATCGAAGCCGACATCACCACGCGCACCGTCGATACCCACGTGAAGCGCCTGCGCGAGAAGCTGGGCGCGGCCTGCGACTACATCGAGACCGTCCGCGGCGTGGGGTATCGCTTTGCCGAGAGCCCCGACGCGGAAGGCACCGCGTGAATGGCCGCCGCCACCGATAAGGGCACGAGCACCCCGGCTACGCCGCGGGCGCGCACACGGGCCAGTCTACGTACGCAGATCGCGATTGCCTGCGGAGCCGGTGCCGCGCTGGTAGGAGCCGGCGCCACGCTCGCGCCCCGGCTCGGCCTCGCGGAAGGCGGAACCCTTGGCGTGGTGGCGGTCGGTGTGGGCGTCGCCGCGCTGGTGGGGGCCGGCCTGGGCCGTCGCATCGTCATGCGCATCGAGGCGCTCGAGCGCGCGGCCACCAAGCTGCGCAACAGCGAGAACCTTCACGAGCTCCGGAGCGACGGCGACGAGCTCGACGAGCTGGGCGCCGAGCTGAGTGAGCTGGCGCGCAACCTGGAGAGCACCGAGAGCGAGCTGCGCAGCGAGCAGGCCCTTTCGACCCGCATCCTGAGCGGCATGCAAGAGGGCGTGCTCTTGCTCGACGAGGATCGCCGGGTGGTGCTCATGAACCCCGCCCTGCGGGAGATGCTGCTCTTCCGCGCCGACGTGGTGGGCAAGCCGGTCATCGAAGCCTTGCGCCACGCCGAGCTGGTGCAGATCATCGACAGCGCCAAGGAAGCGAGCGCCAGCACCGGCGAGATCGAGCTCTCCGGGATGAAGCCCCGGCGCCTCCTGGTGCGCGCGCTGCGGCTCGCGGGCGGCGCCGACAAGGCCCAGGACACCGGCGGTCTCCTGTGCGTGTTCGTCGACGTGACCGAGGTGCGGCGCCTGGAGTCGCTGCGACGGGACTTCGTGGCCAACGTCTCGCACGAGCTGCGCACCCCCGTCACCGGCGTGCTCTCCGGCGCCGAGACCCTGCGCCTGGCCATGAAGAAGGACCCGGACGCGGCCATGCGCTTCGTCGACATCATCGAGCGCAACGCCGATCGCCTGCGGCGCCTCATCGAGGACTTGCTCGACCTCTCGCGCATCGAGTCGCGGGAGCTGCGCCTCACCCGGGAGCGCCTGCGATTTCGCGCCTTCGCGGACCATGTATTTTCCCTGTTTCGCGACCGCGCCGACAAACGCGGCATGCAGCTGGTGGTGGACTGCGACGGCGATCTCTCGCTCTTCGTCGACCGCCGCGCCCTCGAGCAGGTCATCGCCAACCTGGTCGACAACGCCGTGAAGTACGCCCGCGACAAGGCCACCATCACCCTCTCGGCGCACCCCGCCGAGGCCGGCATGGTGGAAGTCACGGTGGCCGACGACGGGCCCGGCATCGATCCAGTGCACCTGCCGCGCCTCTTCGAGCGTTTCTACCGCGTCGACCCAGGCCGCGCCCGCGATCAGGGGGGCACGGGCCTGGGCCTCGCCATCGCCAAACACCTCACCGAGGCCCTGGGCGGCGCCATCAAGGTCGAGAGCGCCATCGGCAAGGGCACCCGCTTCGCCATGACCTATCCGGCCACCGACACCACGCCGCCCCCCAAGCGCGACCTCGACGCCTGAACGGCGAGCGCGGCCGCGCCTCGCGAGGTATGCTCGCGCGATGGGGATGGCGATCTGTTCCGGGTGCGCGCGGCACATCAAGGCATCGAGCTGCCCGTTCTGCGGCGCCGCGGCTCGTGGGAACGAGGACTCGGCTTCCAGCGACACGCCTCGACGCTTGCGGTGGGCAGCGGCCGCTGCGGCCGCGGGTGGGGCAATCGTCGCCTGCGCCGTTCCTGTGTATGGCGCACCGGGTGTGTCCCGCCCCATGCCCGACGCCGGCAGCGACGGGCGAGCCGACGCGCGTCCGCCGATCGGGGGAGAGCCGGCATGTGTGCCGCAGCGAAGGACCTTCGAAGTGGCGAGCGCGCCGCCCCATCGCGGACTTTGCAGTGAGGTGGACCTGACCGGCTTCTACGGCGCCTGCTTGGGCCCTGCTGCGGCGGACGCCCCGTGCCGGGCCGCTGGCGAGCAAATGAGTGCATTATGCATGCGCTGTGTCACCGGAGCCTCCAACGCAAGCCCGCCCATTCCAGGTCTGGTTCCCGTGCCGGTGCTCATGGGCAACGCATCGGGTCGCGTGACATTGAACCTCGCAGCCTGCTACGCCGCGGCGGTGTCCGGCTTCCCCCAAGGATGCGCGGACGGTCTGATGGAGCGCGAGGACTGCGTGGCGAGCTGTGCCGATTGCGGCAAAGGCGACGCACGGCGGCAGTCGGTGTGCGGGCGCGACGTGCACGTGGTGTGCGACGCCGCGCTCGATGCAACATGCGCGGCGACCCTTGGCAATGCCGCCGCGCTGGCCGCCGCGCGGCAGACGTGCTTCGGGAGCACTGCCGACAGCGTCGAGCTCACCCGCGAAACGTTCGTGACCTTCGGCACCTACCTCTGTGGCCCCGCGCCGTAGGTCGAGCGTGCGATGTGCTATCGCGTGAACAGGTACTCGTGCTGCTGGAAGCTTAGATAGAGCGCGGGCTTGCCGTTTTGCTCGCGGCGCTCGAAGGCGAGGCCGGCGACCGGCGCGTCGAGGAGCACCAGGTTCTTGGATCCGCCCGCGTGCTTCTGGAAAGCCACGCGGCTCTTCCACTCGCCGGCGTCGAACCAGAGCGTGCCGCCCTTCTCCTCCAGCGTGACGTCGCCGAGGGCCGCTTGGTGGTAGCGCCCGAGGAGCGTTTGCACCACCTCCTTGGGCTCGGGCTCGGCGAGCCCTTCCTTGAACTGGCTCACCGCCTTCTTCTCTTCCGCGACCACGAACGCCAGCGCGGCCTCTGCCTCCGGCTTGCCGTCGAAGAGGAGCTCGAGCAAGCGCGCCTTCACCAGTGAGCCGAGCGGGCCCGGCCCGTTGGCGAGCACGGTGAGGCCGACGCCGTGGTCCGGCAGATACGTGAAGGCAGAGCGGTGGCCGAAGGTGGCCCCGTTGTGCTCCACGAACGGAACGCCCTTCACCAGGCCACTGGCGAGGCCCATGCCGTAGCCGGTGTCGCTGCTCATCTTCACCTGCGGCTCACGCCGTCGCACCACGTTGGCCTCGGAGGCGACCTGCACGCCCATGACGCTCTTGCCCCGCTGAAGCTCGGCGACGAGGTACTTCGCCATGTCGCGGGAGCTCGAGAGCAGGCCGCCGCTGGGCGCAACCGGGAGCACGAAGTCCTCGTACGAGAACGGGAGCACCCGCATCTCGCCGTCGGCCCCTTGCCCGTGGGTCGAGGCGGCCCGCCCCTGCGCCGCGTGGAGCGCCAGCGTCGAATCGTTCATGCCGAGCGGCCCCAGCACCTTCTCGCGCAGGGCCCGATCGTAGGCCTGGCCGAGCGGCAGCTTGGGGTAGAACGCATGCGCTGCCAGGTACCCACCGGCCGCCACCAGCTGGTTGTTGTACTGGAAGGTCTCGCCGAACTTCGTGGTGGGTCGCAGCGCCGCGAGCTGCTTCATGGTGTCCTCGGCCTTCACGCCGCCGAAGGTGAACAGCAGCTCCATGTCGTACCGGGGAACGCCCGTGCACGCGCACACCAGATGCCGCATTTCCAGGCGTTCGGTGAGCTCCTTGTCGCCCAGCGCGAAGGTCGGGTCCACCGCGCGCACCTTGGTGTCCCAGCCGAACTTGCCCTCGTCCACCGCCTTGGCCATGAGCAGCGTGGAGAGGCTCTTGGTGGTGGAGCCGATGAGAAACAGCGTGGTCGGCGTGACCTTCGCGGGCTTGCCGAGCTCCTTCACGCCGATGGCCGCTTCGAGGACGGTCTTGCCACCTTGCACCACGGAGATGGACGCGCCAGGCACGTGCAGCTCGGCCAACGCGCGCTCGGCGAAGGCCACCAGCGCCTTCTGCTTGGCATCGTCGAGCGTCGCTGCAGTGCGGCCGGCCCAGCTCTCCCGGGCGATGCCGGGTCCCTCGAGCTTGTCGAAGGTGTTCTGCACCTGCGCGCCCCGGCGATCGAGCGCCGATGCCGGCGCCTCGAGGATGGCGACCCACACCGTTTTGCCGATGCGGCGGGCGACGGCCAGCACCACGCGCGTGGCCGGCGTGGCCTCGTAGACGATCTGCACGATCTCCTCCCAGGGCGCGACCGGCGGCGGGGCGATCTCGCGCTTCGCGGCCAACGCGAACTTCGAATCGTGCATCTTCCACGCAGTTTCGATGGCCGCCTTGGCGTGCTCCGCCTCCACCTCGATGTAGGCGAGGCTCAGCTCACGCTCCGGGTCCTGGAGGACGATCTCACCCTGCTTCTCGGTGACGTGCCACCCTGCAGCCACCGGGAACGTCGCGCCGCGCGCGGTCTTCACCGGACCGTCGGCGCTCATGGTGTAGGTCTTGTCGGCCACCAGCGTGGCCACCGCACCCGCATCGGAGGCGTGCGTGGTGGCAGCGGTGGATGGCGTAGGCGTCGTCTGCGGACGGGGCTCCGCGCCACCGCACGCGACCGAGAGCAAGAGCACGGACGAAAGGACGCGGCGGGTCATGGGCAAGGTCGTACCAAAGGCCAGATGCATGCACCATGGTCGACGACCCTCCCCATGGAATTTCAGCGAATGTGCAGCACCGAGGTCTTGGCCTTGCCCGGCGCGCCGGCGAGCTTGCTCCACGCGCCCTTGTCGTTCATCGAGACCCAGCGGCGCTCCTCGCTGATGTAGCGCCAGTCCTTGTCCACGCGGTAGTGCACGTGCGCGCCGGCCACCTCGTGGATGTTGCAGATCTCGTCGTCGTGGTGGTTCTTCTCGTCGAAGTCGGTGCGATGCCGCTGCCCCGACTCGGAGTACACCTCGCTGAGCTCGATGAGCAGGCGGTTGAGCTCGGCGTCCATGGGCTTGGCCTTGAGGCCGATGCGCTGGGCCTCGGCGATCATGATGGGGTAGCCGTGCGACGGGTAGTCGTTGTTGAGGACCTCGGCGATCTTGGTGATCTTGGCGCGATCCTTCATGTGGTACGAGAGAATCTCTCCGCAGAGGCGGCTCGAGAGGCTGCTCGCGCGGTCGACGGCGCCGATGACCAGCGGATGCACGTACTGGAAGATGGTCTCGTAGGGGTTGCGCGTCGGCGTGCGCCCGGCGTCCTCGCGCCAGAGCCGGAGAATGCGCGCCAGCTCGTTCTGGCTCACGGAGACGCGATCGTTGTCGCGGTCGATGGGCGAGAGATCGTGGGTGATGGCGGTGTCGACGGGCGAGAGAAAGGCCAGCGGGCCCATCTGGATCTCGTTGGCGCCCAGCGCCAGCATGGTGGCCGCCGACTCGCAGTTGAGCGGCACCAGCGCGATGACCTCCTTCGCGTGTTGCCGGAGCAAGTTCACCATCCGCAGCGACGCGCGACCGTTCCCGCCGTCGGACTTGATGAAGTAGTAAAGCCGCTCGACCTTCCCCACGTGCGCGAGCACCTCGTGCAGCGCGATGACGTCGTTCTGGCAAACCGAACCGGTGGGCGACGTCCAGTAGGTGACGAGCTTCGCGCCCAGGTGTTTCTCGATCTGCGTGAAGAGCTTCTGCGAACGCCCGTAGAGAGCAGGGAGGGGCGAGCTTGCGGACGTTGAGGGCGCGGTCTTGGCCATGGTCACCGAGAGGAAAGAGGAGGGCCCGAGGGGCTTCGCGCATGCTACCGCGCGCTCGGTCGCGGCAGAAGGAGCTTCAGCGCGCCCCCGAGGTGAGCGAAGGGCTGTGGTACGATGGCGGCGCATGGGCGATCCCCGAGACGGCGACGAGCTCTTCCGCTCGCTGGCGCGCGCTGCATGCGACGCGCATCCGACGCTCGCGAGCCTCGAGCCGGGGTTCGTGGACCACGTGCGCACCCTGGGCGTGAGCCAAGACGTCTCGGCCGAGCGGGCGGCCGATCTCCTCCTCGCGTTCGCTTGCAGCATCGGCAACGGTTCGGCCCTCGGTCTCTTCGAGAGGCTTCTGGAGACGGAAGTGGCGCGCGCACATGCTCGCGTTCGGCCGGCGATCGCCACCGACGAGGCCCGACAGCTCGTGCGCGAGCGACTCCTCGTGGCCGGGCCCGACGCGCCGGCTCGCATCGCGACGTACCGCGGAGAGGGCGCCCTGGGACCTTTCGTGCGCATCGTGGCGACCCGTCTCTTGCTCAATCTCAAGACCCGCGCGCCCGACGAAGTGGCGCTGGAGGCGTCGTTCATCGAGACCTCCGCCGCGGGCGGCGGCACCAGTCGGGGCAACCCCGAGTTTCTCGCGTTCCGCAACCAGTACGCCGAGGGCTTTCGCGAAGCGTTCCGGGAAACGGTGCACTCCCTCGACGCGCGCGAGCGTGCCCTGCTCAAGTACGCCATGTGCGACGACCTTCGGGTGGAGGACATCGGCCTCATCTACGGCGTCCACAAGGCCACCGCGGCACGCTGGGTTTCTCAGGCCCGCGCTCGCCTCGAGAAGCGCTTTCGCGCGGCGGTGAAGGACCGATGCAACCTCTCCGAAGCCGAGGTGGCGAGCGTGGCGCGCGCGGTACAAAGCCAGCTCGACTTGTCGCTCTCCCGACTCTTCGGAGACGCGGGCGACGCCCCCGACGACCGCGAGCGAAGCTAGAGCACCGAACCGTTTGAAGACCGAGGATTTTGGGGGAGTTGCGAGCTCGCCCAGGAGCCGCGCGCGACGACGACACCTACTGCTGCTAGGTAAGGAGGAGCAACGCAGCGGGGCGACGCAAATCGCCCAAAAGCCGACCGATTCAAACGGTTCGGTGCTCTAGAAGCGCACGCCGCCGGTGACGCTGAATCCGAACGAGGGATCGCCGCCGGCCGTGTTGAAGAGAACGCGCGTATCGGCGCCCACCGTCACGGGCGTAGACGGAATGCCATAGTAAGCGGTCGCCCCCGGCCAGAAACCCAGCGCGGCTCGGGTTTCACCGCCACCGAGAACGAAGGCGGGGCCGATGCCACCGTAGGGACGGATGACGACGGGGCCCACGTGAAAGTCGTAGCCACCCTCGGCGCCGCCGTAGAGAAGCGAGATGCGTGAATCCAAGACCGACGTGCCCAGGTGGTACTGCAGGGTCCCCCCCACGTAGAGGTTCATCGGGAACGTGTAGCCACCGCGCGCGCCGAAGCCGAAGTTGAGGCTGGTCGAGGCATAGCCAACCAGCAACCCGACGCTCACCTTGGGGTGCTCGGCCTCCTGCGCTTCCTTCGGCTCGGTGGTCGGAGCGTCCTTGGCGGGGACCACCGGAGCGGGGTCCGCATGCGCCGCAATGGCGACCACCCGAGGCTCGGTCTTCTCCGGGTCCGAAGGGCGCGCGTCCTTCGACGAGACCGGCGAGACAGGCGCGGCAGGGTGTGGTGGGCGGCGCGGTGACCGCTTCGGCCCTGCCCATACGGAAGCGCTCGTGAGGAGAACCAGCAGAAAACAGGGAAAGGACCTCACGGAGCCACCTCGTTCGAGCCGGTGCCGACACCGCCCGTGGTGTCGCTCCCGCCGGTGGCGCACTTCATCAGCGCGTCCCACTGGCCGTCGCATCCTTTGGGCTTCGGTGTGGCGCCGTCGTCCGAGCAGGTCAGTTCCGCATCCTTGGCGCAGTCGGCATAGGCCTCCGACTCCTTCTTGCAAGCGCCGCCCACGTCGGGCGTGCCGCGGTCGTCGGGCTTCTGCGCGCATGCGTTGCTGCAGCTTGCCTTGTCGAACTTCGAGCAGGCGCTGGCGGCGCGCGCGCAATAGTCCTGGCATTGCGCTTCGGGACTTTGCGAGCAGCCCACGACCAGAGCCAGGGTCACCGCGGCCAGCGCATTCGTGATGATTCGTTTCATGATTTGCCTCCGTACCGCTATCGACACAGGGCTCGATTTTCCGTCGCAACAAAAGCGACGTCCGTGCGTGCGATCGCCGGGTGCACGCCGAAACGCGCTCGGGTGCGGCTTCGCGGGCCCGCCGGTGGACCCATGTGCCGGCGCACGGTAGGCTCGAACACCGTGCAGCCACTCGTCGCCGACAAGTACCGCATCGTTCGCCTCGTCGGACAGGGCGGGATGGGGGAGGTGTACGAAGCCGAGAACACGACCACGCGGCGACGCGTCGCGCTGAAGCTGGTCGCAGCCAGCGTCGCGACCTCGGACCAGGCGAGCCTGCGGGCGCGCGAGCGCTTCGCACGCGAGGCGCGTGCGCTGGGGCAAATTCGATCGAAGCACGTGGTGGAGA
>JABFRG010000761.1 GCA_013141295.1 Polyangiaceae bacterium | reverse complement strand
GCGAGGGTGTTGCCGCCGCTGCTCTCCGTGGCCGGCGGTGGCGCTCCGGGCGGCGGATTGCGCCTGGGCAGCGTGAGCTCGAGTCGGACGGTCTTGCTCTCGCCGGCCACGGAGAGCAGCGGCGGCAACACCCTCGCGACGCTGGGTTTCATCACCGTGGGCGTCTCGGCGGCAGCTTTCATCGGCGCCGGCGCATCGGGTCTGGTGCGTGGCGCGGCGCTCTCGGACCTCGAGTCTGCGTGCCCCAACTATGCGACGGGCCCCTGCGACCGTAGCGTCGAGAGTACGGCGAACCGCGGCGAGACGGCGAGCACGCTGGTGACGGTGTTTCTGGTAAGCGGCATCGCCACCGCGGTGGTGGGGACCACCCTGCTGGTGATCTCGGCGGTGCGCGGCAAGTCGACCTCGCGCGTGGGGACGCTCTCGCCCGTCGCATGGAGGTTCTAGTGCAGCGCCGTGCCCTCGCAGCGGTCGGCCTAGCAATGGCTGCAGCTTGCACATTTCCCTCGGTGGGCTTCTTCGACGCATCGCCCGATGGCGGCGCCGGCCGCGACGCGATCGCGGATGCGCTGCAGGTCGAGGGCGGTTCACCCATCGCCGATGCGGGCATCGACGTGCGGCGCTTCGAGGCCGGTGCCGATGCCAACGCGTGCGATCTCGACGAGGACGGCTATCGGTCGAAGGGCGACGCGTGCGGGGGGCTCGACTGCGACGATACGGACGAGCGCGCGAATCCGGGAGTCGACGCGGCACTCACCTTCGGCGCCGGCCCTCCCCTCAACGGCGACTGGGACTGCAACGGGCGCGTCGAGAAGACCTACGACGTGAACGTGTCGTGCGCCGGGTTGAGCATCTTGAGCTGCGGTGGCTCGGGCTTCACGAACGACCCTCCGTGTGGAGGCGAGGGCACGCTCGTCACCTGCGGCAAGCTCTCCAACGGCCTCGGCCTCTTCTGCGGCGTCGCCGCGCAGCGCCGGGAAACCCAGGGCTGCCGCTGAACGACCGTCCCAGGACGGGCGGCGGGCGGCGCGGACAGGCCGCAGGGCGTAGAAGTGTGCGAGATCGTCGGCGGCGCGGTCCGTGCAAGCGCAGCGGCTCAGAGGGAGCGACGACGTGAAAGAATCTCGAACGCGCTTGCGCACGTGGGGGCCGGAGTTCTGTTCGACCGAGGATTTGTGGGACATCCTGGAGGTAGAGTCGCCGCCGCCGCTCGACGATCTGTCGTCGGCGGGCCTGGGCCTCTGCGAGAGCTTCCTCGGCCGCGGTGGCGGGCTTCGGATGAGCGCCGCGCTGGAGCTCGCACGGCGGGCCACCCGCCCCCGAGAACGAACGGCCACGCGCTTCGTCTCGGCCGCCGCGGTGCACGCGTGGGCGTTGCCGCGGCTCCGCGACGTGGAGCACGAAGAGCTGTGGCTTCTCTCCCTGTCGCGCACTCACCAGCTGGTGGCGGCGCGGAGGCTGGGGCAAGGCGGCGGCGCCGGTCTCTCGGTGGAGCGACGCGACATCTTCCGGGTGGCGCTGCGCGAGGGTGCGCACGCCATCTTGCTCCTGCACAATCACCCGAGCGGCGATCCGGAGCCCAGCGAGCAAGACCTCTTCTTCACGCGGACCGTCGAGGCGGCGGGGCGCATCGTGGGCGTACCGCTGCTCGACCACGTGGTGGTGGCACGGGAGGGCTACGTCTCGATGCTGGAGCGCGGGATCATCGCGGATGGCAGCGAGGCACGTAGCCGCAGTGAATCGCCCGGCACGCGCCCTCGGGAACCCGGGGAAACGAGCCCTCGCCGCGAGCCCGTACGAAGCGCGACCCCAGCTCGGAGAGCTGCGCCAGGAGCGCCGCCTCCGGCCCCATCGCCTCGATGAACCGGGGCTCGGGTGAGGCCCCGAGGAACACCACGCCCGCCTCGATGGTCGGCGCGAGGGGAAACACCCGCCGCGCC
This sequence comes from Polyangiaceae bacterium, assembly GCA_013141295.1. Classification (GTDB taxonomy): domain Bacteria; phylum Myxococcota_A; class Polyangia; order Polyangiales; family Polyangiaceae; genus JABFRG01. The sequence goes on along the minus strand of JABFRG010000761.1, from coordinate 866 downwards.
GCCAGCTGGTAGACTTGGAGCTGGAACGCGTAGGGCAGCGGTGAAGGGCCGCGCGCGCGCTTGTAGTCGATGACGTGCACGCGACCGTCGGGGAACGCCACCAGAAGGTCGATGGTACCCCGCAGCGCCAGGGTCCCGCCGGTCCGGGTGCCCTCGGCGGTGGCGAGCGGTACGTCGAGCAGAAAAGGCTCTTCGCGGCGCAGGACGGCGGAAGCGCGGCGCACCTCCCGCGCGTACTCGCCACCGAGAAAACCGAGCAAGCGCCCGGTCAGATCGTCGACGCGCGACGGCGGCGCTCCCTCCAGGGCGAGCAACCGTCGCACCTCCGCTTCGGCGCCGGCGTCGCCCCACGCCTCCTGCGCGATGCGCTCGAGCACCTTGTGCATCATGGTGCCCTCCCGGCGCACGTCGAGGTCCTCGGCGGGGGATTCGGCGGGCTCGAGGTCGGCAAAGTGCGGGCGCACCTCGGCGATGTCCCACAGATGGATCATGGCGAAGCGGCGCGGGCAGTGGTGAAAGTCGGAGAGCGCGGTGGGAGCCAGCACCAGTCGACGCGCCGACGGCAGCGATACCGGCGCGAGCACCGGCGCCAGCGGTCGACTCTGGGCCACCCGCCCGGGCTCCGTCTCCGGGACCACGTCGCGCGCTTCGAGCTCGGGTAAATCGAGGAGCGTCGCAACGAGCGAGTTGGCATAGGCGTCGCTGGGCTCCTTGGGCGGTGCGCGATCGCCGACGAACACCAGCTCTTCCGCGGCCCGGGTCGCGGCGACGTACCACACCCGCTGCCGCTCCGCACGGTCGCGCCGACGGGCGGTGCGATCGGCGGCCCGCGCGAGCGGAGGAACCAGCGCGCGACCGTGCGGAGC
>JABFRG010000615.1 GCA_013141295.1 Polyangiaceae bacterium | reverse complement strand
GATCTCGCCCGCGACGTGGTGCGCAAGACCTCCTTCGACGCGGTGTCGCTGCGGGTCGAGCCGCCCCGCGCGCGCGAGCGCTACGATGTCATCCTGCTGGGGCAGGTGCTCTCGGAGCTTCATCGCGATCTCCCGCCGGAAGAGCGGCTGGCGAAGCACGAGACGTTCCTCCGCGGGCTCTTGCAGACCTCCCTCGCGCCCGATGGCTCGCTGGTCATCGTCGAGCCGGCCCTGCGCGAACGATCGCGCCACCTGCACGCGCTCCGCGATCGCCTGGCGGCGCAGGTTTTCGCCCCGTGCCTCCACGAGAACCCGTGCCCGATGCTGCTGCGGGAGAACGACTGGTGCCACGAGGACCATCCCATCGACCTGCCGCCGGAGCTCGTTCCGGTGGCCAAGGCCGCGGGGCTGCGCTGGCAAGGGCTCACCTACGCGTACCTGATCCTCCGCAACGACGGGCGCACCCTGCGCCAGTTCGTGCGCGGCGCCGCGGCACCCGACTCGCTGCGGCTGGTCTCGGAGATCCGGCGCACCAAGGGCAAGTCCGAGGCGCTCCTCTGCGGTCAGCGAAGCCAGGGGCGCGACTCGGTGATGCGCCTCGATCGCGAAGCGAGCCCCGCCAACGCCGGGTGGGACAAGCTGCACCGGGGCGATCTCGTGGCCTTCACGCCGCCCGACGCCAAGCGCCTGGGGAAGGACGCGAACGTCGCGCGGCTCCGGGTCGAGCCGGATGAAGAGACCTCGTGAAGGGCCTCTATCCGATCCTCGATCTCGACGCCCTCGCGGCGGCGCAGGTACCGCTGTCGGACCTCGCCGAGCGGGTGCTCCGCGTGCATCCGCCGCTCCTCCAGCTGCGCGCGAAGAGCCAGTCGGCGCGGGAAATCCTCGCGGCCGGCCGCGTGCTCCTCGACCTCTGCGCTACCCACGGGAACCACACGCGCCTCGTGATCAACGATCGCGCGGACCTCGCCGCCATGCTCGGCGCGCCGCTCGTGCACGTGGGGCAGAAGGATGCGCCGCTCGCCGACGTGCAGCGGGCTTTTCCCCAGCTCGGCGTCGGCATCTCCACGCACACCCTGGACGAGGTGCGGGACGCCGCGCGCCTTCGTCCGGCGTACATCGCCTTCGGGCCGGTGTTCCCCACGGAGAGCAAGAAGAACCCCGAGCCCACCGTGGGCATCGAAGGCTTGGCCGCCGCGCGCGCCGTGGTCGACCAAGAGGCGCCCGGCACGCCTCTCGTTGCCATCGGCGGAATCAGCCTCGCCCGCTGCGAAGCCGTCGCAAGTTACGCCTCCATGGCCGCTGTCATCTCCGCCCTGGTGCGCTCCGACGCAACGGAGCACGCACGAAGCATGCACCTCGCCCTGGGAGGCGCCTGAGCTCGCTCCTCGGCGCGCTCACGTCGTCTACTGAGACTGCACATACGTGTTGTCGTTCTCGTCCTGCACGACGGTGGCCTGCTTCGAGACGGCCTGAACGACGAGGTCGACGTCGAGCGTGCGCGTTCGGAACGACCAGCCGGCGGGCAGCTTGAGGGAGCCGGCGAGTGCGCCGAGGGTCGCTTCCGTCTGGGCGACCTTCTGCGTGCTGTAGGATTGCATCGTGTAAACGCGTCCTGCTCCGTCCACCAGCTCGAACACCGTCTTGCCCGCGGCGAAGGTGAACTTCGAGTCGCGCGTGATGGTGCGCGTCGTGTACGGCGCCTGCTGCTGCGCCTCGGGGAGGGGGATGTCGATCGCCCCGGCCTGGCGCATCTGAAGCCCACCGAAGCTCCGCACGGTCGGGTCGAGCAGCATCGAGTTTTGCAGCGAGTCGATCATCCAGTAACGAGGGCCGTTGAGCTTCACGAGGGTCGCCATGGTCTCGGCCTTCAGCGTCGCTTCATCGAGCTTCGCCCACTCTGCCTCCGGACAATCCGAGAGCCCAGCGGTCGTATAGACCGCCACATGGATGTTGCCATCCTTGAGCGTGCCCACGAGGACCTCGCAGTAGCGCGTACCGCGCATGGCTGCGCCCGCCTCCGCGCTGGCATCCGGCGGAGCAGCACCGTCGGTCTTGGCGCTCGCGTCCCCTTCGGACAACGTTGCGGGCGACGAGCTGCATCCCGCAGCGAGCAACCCAAGAGCAAGCGAGAGTGAGCGACATACGCAGGCAAATCTCATTTCGATGCTCCTGTGACCGGAAGAGAACGATGCACCAGCAAAGTAGTGGCAGTTGGACTGTCACTTGTCAAGACGTCCATGTCAGGCAACAGTGCGGGGATGCGCGACGCCAAGAAGCAGCCCACCGAAGCCGATGGCCGCGTTCGGCGCGGCGCGCGGAACCACGAGGCCATCGCCGAGGCGATGTACGAGCTCGTGCGAACGACGCACGCCCCGCCGACCATGGACGAGGTGGCGCGACGCGCCGGTGTCGGCACGCGCACCGTCTTCCGCCAGTTCCAGGACCTCGACTCTCTCTACCGTACGATCAACGAACGGCTCCTTCGCGAGATCATGTCGAGGGTCTCCCTGACGCCTCCATCCGGCGACCTAGAGGCCGACCTCCGTACGCTCGCCCAGCGCCGCGCGCAGATTTTCGAGCACATGATGCCGTTCCGCCACGCCACACGCGGACTCCGGCACACCTCCGCCTTTCTCCGCGAGCAGGACGCGCGCCTCGTGCAAATGCTCCGCGCGATGCTCGAGACCATCGTCCGACCCCACCTTGGGGAGGACGCGCAGAGCACGCTCGAGGTTCTCGATGTGCTCATGTCGTTCGAGGCATGGGACCGCCTGCGAGACACGCAGAAGGTGAGCGCAAAGGC
>JABFRG010001224.1 GCA_013141295.1 Polyangiaceae bacterium | reverse complement strand
CGCGTCGTCGGCTCCCACCAGTCGCAGATCCAGATCCGCGTCGGCGGTGCTCTCCGCCAGCACCGCCATGGTCCGGGGGATGTCGAGGGTGGCCGCCAGGCCCACCGTGAGGGTGCGCCGCTGCGTCGGCTTGCGAAACGTGGCACGGAGCGCGTCGGTCTCGTCGCGCAGACGGCGCGCCACCGGGTACAGCTGCTCGGCGGCGGCGGTGGGGCGCGCGCCCTTGCGGTGCCGCACGAAGAGCTGCGTGCCCAGCTCGTGCTCCAGCTGGGCGAGGGCGGCCGAGACCGAGGGCTGCGACACGAAGCAGCGCTTGGCGGCCGCGGTGACGCTCTTCTCCTCGTACACCGCCACGAAATACCCGAGCTCCCGGAGTTCCATCAGCTTCACCTATGGAAACTATAGTTAGACAATATTTTACCTATGTCACGCGCGGCCCCATCTTGAGCGCATGAAAGTGCACCATCTCAACACCGCGACGCTCTGCCCCCTGAGCGCGCGCCTGGTCAACGGCGAGGGATCGCTCTTCGGCCGTGCGCGGCTGGTTTGCCACGTGCTGCTGGTGGAGCGACCGAACGGCCTGCTCCTGGTCGACACCGGCATCGGCCAGGACGACGTGGCGGATCCCGCGCGCCTGGGACCCGCGTGGGTCCGGCAGGTGGCGCCGCGGCTCGACATGCAAGAGACGGCGCTGGCGCAGCTTCCGGCGCTGGGCTTCGCGCCTGCGGACGTGCGCGACATCGCCGTCACCCACCTCGATCTCGACCACGCCGGCGGCATCGCCGACTTTCCCGACGCGCGCATTCACGTGCGGGCGGAGGAGCGCGACGCGGCGCTCTCGCGGGTGGGCACCCAGGGGCAGCGGCGCTACCGCCCGGGGCACTTCGCCCACGGTCCGCGGTTCGCCACTTTCGAGCCGGGGGGCGAGCGATGGTTCGGCTTCGACGGCGTGCGGCAGCTCTTTCCCGGGGATCCGGACGTGCTCCTGGTGCCGCTGCCGGGCCACACCATGGGCCACACCGGGGTGGCGGTGCGAACGGGCGGGCGTTGGCTGCTACACGCGGGCGACGCCTACTTCCACCACGGGCAGGTGCGGACGCCGCCCCACGCTCCGTGGGTGCTACGCATCTTCCAGCGCCGCGCCGACACCCATCGCGAGCTGCGCGAGGCGAATCAGGAGCGGCTGCGCGTGCTCGCGGCGGAGCACGGCAGCGAGGTCTCCATCTTCTGCGCCCACGACCCGGTGGAGCTCGACGCGTTCACGGCTCGCGCATGAACGGGTAGCCCACGCTGGTGGGCGGCACGAAGGTCTCCTTCACCGTGCGCGGCGAGGTCCACCGCAACAGGTTGTAGGAGCAGCCGGCCTTGTCGTTGGTGCCGGAGCCGCGGGCGCCGCCGAACGGTTGCTGCCCCACCACCGCGCCGGTGGGCTTGTCGTTCACGTAGAAGTTCCCCGCGGCGTTCCGCAGCCGCTGCGCCACCCGGTCGATGATCTTGCGATCGCGGGCGAAGACCGAGCCGGTGAGGGCGTAGGGGCTGGTCTCGTCCACCAGGGTCAGCGTCTCTTCGAAGGCCTCGTCGGCGTACACGAACACCGTGAGCACCGGGCCGAAGAGCTCTTCCTGCATGAGCGCGTGCTTGGGGTCGGCAACCTCGATGAGCGTGGGGCCGCAGAACCAGCCCTCTTCCTTGCTCCAGCGGTCGGCCGCGTGAATGGTGCAGGATGCATCGTTCTTGGCGCGCTCCAGGTAGCCCGCGAGCCGGGTGTAGGCGCGCTCGTTGATGACCGCGCCCATGAAGTTGGAGAAGTCGGCGACGTCGCCCATCTTGATGGCGCGAATGTGATCCTGGAGCAGCGGGCGGAGGGCCGGCCACATGCTCTTCGGGACGTAAGCGCGCGAGGCCGCGCTGCACTTTTGCCCCTGGAACTCGTAGGCGCCGCGCACCAGCGCGGTGGCCACCGCCGCCACCTCGGCGCTCTGGTGCACGAAGACGAAGTCCTTGCCGCCGGTCTCGCCCACCAGCCGCGGGTAGGTTCGGTAGCGATCGATGCGCTCACCCACCTCGCGCCACAAGGTCTGGAACACCCGCGTCGAGCCGGTGAAGTGGATGCCGGCGAGATCGCGCTCGCCCAAGCAGGCCTTGGCCACCTTGGCGCCGTCGCCGTACACCACGTTGATGACCCCGGGCGGAAGCCCCGCGGCCTCGAAGAGGCGCATGGTGTGATAGGCGGCCAGGCTCTGGTCCTCCGCCGGCTTCCACACCACCACGTTGCCCATGAGCGCCGGGGCCGAGGGCAGGTTGCCGCCGATGGCGGTGAAGTTGAAGGGCGTCACCGCCAGCACGAACCCCTCGAGCGGGCGCAGCTCCAGGCTGTTGCGCAGGCCCGGCGGAGAAATGGGCTCCTCGGCCAATTTGGATGCAAAGTGCACGTTGAAGCGCAAAAAATCGATCAGCTCGCAGGCGGCGTCGATCTCCGCCTGGAACGCGGTCTTGCTCTGGCCGAGCATGGTGGCGGCGTTGAGCGTTTGCCGGAAGGGACCGGCCAAGAGATCGGCGGCTCGGGCGAAGATGCGGGCGCGGGTCTCGAACGGCGTCTCCGCCCACTCGGTCGCGACCTTGCGGGCGGCGGCGATGGCTTTCTGGGTGGCCGCTTCGCCGCCGTCGTGGGCCTTGGCCACCACGTGCGCGTGCCGGTGCGGGCTGCGCACGTCGAAGGAAGCTCCCTCGTGCGACGGGGCGCCGCCGATGACGTGCGGGATGTCCGGGCACTCCTTGGCCATGGCGCCGAGGGCGCTCTTGAGCTC
>JABFRG010000446.1 GCA_013141295.1 Polyangiaceae bacterium | reverse complement strand
GACGCAAGGTTCGTCCAGGTAGCTGCCGGCCGCGCGCGGGCGGCCATAGTCGAGGGGTAGGGTTTGCAGCGGCGGTACGAGCACCTTGCCGGTGTCCCCGCACGACGTGCTCGCTTCCGCTCGCAGGCGATGCTGTTCGTCGAATACCAGGTGGGCCTCGCTTCCGGCGCACGCGCCGTGGAGCGTGAAGCGCAGCTTCTCGTATTGTCCCGGCACGAGCTTCACGCGCACGAGCTGGTCCACGGTGGCGCTGGGCAGTGGCTCGGTGCTCGGGGTGATGTCGACGCCGCCGCGCAAGAGGCGTGGGCCCGGCACTTCGATGCCCTCCCCCACTGGCGGAGCGGCCTCGGGCGGCGCGGGCACGAAGCGGTCCTCGCGGTCCCATTGCAACGTGAGATCGGCCGGCTGGTTCGGCAGCGTTCCGCCGGTGAGCAGCGCGTACGACCCAGGTTCGAGGTCGAGCACCAGTCGCGAGAGAAAGTTGCCCTTCGCCGCGTCGATGTCGTCGGCGCACCCGAGCTCGCTCTCGTATCGCGCGCAGTCGCGACGCAGAAAGAGCGTGGTGTCGACGCCGCCCAAAAGGTCCGGCGTGGCCCGTACCACCTCGAACCGGTACCGGCCGGCTTCGGTGATCTCCACGCGGGCGCCCACCGGGCCGGTGCGCGTCGTGGCCTGGTCGTCACACTGATCGTCCGTGAGCGCCTGGGCGCCGCGCCGCTGGGTGAGGGGCTGGCCCGCTGGGAGCAGCGGGAGCGCCGCGCAGACCTGCGAGAGCTTGGTGGGAGTCGCGGTTGCCGAGAACGTCGCCGGCGCCGTGTACCGAGGGCCGCGGTAGTCGCGTACGGCACCCTCGGAGTACGCGCGGAGCCGCAGCGTGAGGGTCTTCGGCCTGCGCTCGTCGGCCGTGAACACCGAGAACGTCGCGGGCCAGTCCTCGGGCCTCAGGCGCGGGTAGTCGCGCGTCTCGAGCCACACGCCGGCCTCGTCGTAGATGTCGACCCGCAGGCGCTCCACCGCCCGCGGCACGGGCAAGTCGGTGTCGACGGCGATGCGCGCGCCGGGATAGGGCGCGAGCTCACCCTGGCAAGCGACCGCGAGCAGGAGCGACGACACCGCTGCGGTTCCTATGGCCAGATTCGCTTGTCTCTTCACGACTTCCCCAGAGATTCGCGCGAATTCGCTGCCAGTTCCATGTGACATTCCTTTGCACGACCGCGGTCCGAGCCTCTCCGTCGCAAGGCGCGGGCCAGGCAGAAACCGCTGCGAAGTGGCAAGGCGGAGACCCTCGTGACGAAGCCTCGTCGACGTCGCGCCGACGATTCGTCGCGCGCGACGTGCCAATGACCTCGCGGGATCGTAGGCTCGCCGAGATGAAGGAGCCGGCAACCACGCAGCACGCCCCCGAGCCTTCCTCCCTGGAGGGCTTTCCCCTGGGGACCTTTCAGGTGGTGGTGCTGTCCGGACCCGAGTTCGAGCGCTTGACCCTAGCCGAGCGGGCCGTGGTCGGGCTCGCGGCCGCGGGGCTCTCCAACGAGCAGATCGCCCGCGCGCGAAAGAGCGCGACGCGCACGGTTGCCAACCAGCTCGCCAGCGCGTTTCGCAAGGTCGGCGTGGGGTCGCGTTTCGAGCTCGCCGCGCGTCTCCGGGGCGCGGCGGCCGCCGGCGAATAGACCGCAGCGCGGGTTCAGCTGGCGGCGAGCTTGGTGCGCGCGCGGTGCGAGTACGACGCGACCGCACCCGCCGACAAGCCGAGGTAGTACGCGATGCGCTTGTAGGGCCAACCCGATGCGAGCAGCGCGGTCACGTGTCGCTCCCGTGCCGAGAGCACGCTCGTCTTGCGCGCGGCTCGCCGTTCATCCCGGCGGGCATCGAGCGGGGTCGGCGGCCGGGCCGCCGCGGGAGGTTGCGGCGCGTACACCACCACGTAGTGCTTTCCGTCGTGATCGAACTGGTCCACCAACGTCCAGTTGCCCGCCAGACGCGGCGTTCGAACCTTGCTTTCGTCGGGCTTGTCGCGCCACGGGCCTCGCGCGCGATCCACGCGCCGCACCGCCTCCCGGAGCATGTCTCGGGCGTTTCGTGCCCTCGGCCCCGCGTCGATACAGCGCCCGTCGGCGGCGTACACGGCCTCCACCGTCAGGTGGCCCTCCGCCATGCTGTGCCGCACCGACGCGGCGTGCAACATGTGCAACGTGATGCCCTCCCAGGCTTCGACCAGGTCGGGGGCGAAACGATCGGGCGCCGCCCGGGGCACCAGGGCCGTCATGCCGGTGGTCACCAGCGTCAACGGGTCGGTGGCGCTCAAGCCGAAGCAGTCTCTTCCCCCGGAGCGCAAGGCCCAGCCCGCGTGGGCAAGGGTCTCGAAGCGGCCCTCGGCGGCCTGGTTGTCGCTGACGACCATGGTTCGTCGTTTTGCCGCGAGGTAGTGTGAGGGCTGAAGTCGGAGGAACTTTCCGCCCACTTCGCCCAGCTCGGGAGATGTGCCGACCACGGCCTTGGGAACGGGATACGGCTCGTGCCACGTCCCATGGAACAGCAGCTCCGCCAGGCTGCCGGGCAACGAGGTCCGCATCGCGTCCTGGAGCATGGGAAGCCAGTTGGGCTCGTCGAGCGCATAGAGAATCTCGGCCAGGCGACCGAAGTTCGGCGGCGCCGGAACCCACTCCTTCGTCATTCCCCGAGCGTACGGGACGCGCGCGCGTCGCGGAACGCAAGTCGGAGACCTGCAACGAAAATGACCATCCTCCCGAGCCGACACGAAAATGACCATTTCTCCGGGAAATATGCAGCGTGCATAGGTTGGAGATGGTCTCCAAAGCGCTCGTCGCCCTGCTGTTCGCGTTGACCCTACTGGCCGCCTGCGGCAGCACCCGGGGCGAGAACTGCACCGCCGACGGCGATTGCGACAGCGGTCAGGAGTGCATCTCGCCGGGCTGCGCCACCAGCCAGAAGAAGTGCGCCATCACCTGTCGCGGCGGCGACGCCGACTGCAAGAGCAAGGGCGACTCCAACGATCGCTGCGTGAAGCCCAACGCCAATTGCGTCGCCTACTGCACGCCCCGCTAGCTCCCGGGTTCGACCGGGAGGCCCCGCAAGAGGTGGGGCTTCAGCAGGTAGCCGAAGCCGGCGTTGGCGATGCGCTTCAGGAGCTCGGTCTTGCTCGCCGCGCCCAGAAGCACCATCGCGCGGTCGAGGTCCCACTCGGCCGCCGCCAACTTCTCGAGCAGGTAGGCGCGGCGCACCTGGGCGTGCGAGAGGCGGAAGGTCTTCATGTACTCCACCGTCCCGTCGCGCCGGAGGATCTGCTCGCCGATGTGGCACTCCTCCCGGGGATCGAAGTCCGGGTAAAAGCGCTGCAGCGTGAAGGCGCCGAGATCGCGCACGGTCTCGGTGTGCGCCGGGCGCCCGAAGAGGCCCTGCGCCAGGAGCTCGGTGTAGTGCCGAAAGTCGGTGCGCACGCGATCCATCTCCCGCGCCAGGTGATCGAGGTCGGTCACCGCGCGCGGATCGATGCGGCTCTCGGCCCGCGGCGACTCCGGGTAGAGCAGCGCGTAGGTGTAGAGCAGCTCGCCGAAGAAGTCTTCCAGGAGCGAGAGGTGGAGCTTGCGGTAGTCGTCCGGGTGCGAGACCACGAACACCGTGGCCAGCGCGTCGGCCACGAAGACCAGGACGCCTACCTGGTGCTCGTGGATCTCGAAGAGGCGCACCGCGTCCTCGAAGCCCGCGAGCCACGTGCCGCGCACCGAGGTCTCGTGGCGCGGATCGAGCCCTCGCCGCGCGGCCTGCTCGGAGTATTCCTGCCACAAGATGTCCGGGCCGCGGAAGTGGAGCGCGAGGAAGCCCTCCATCGCCAGGTGCAGCGGCAACATGCGAAAGCGCGCGCTTCCGTCTTCCGCCGCGCGGGCCTTCACCATGCGGTGGTGGAGCTTCACCCGGCGCGGCTTGTCGCGGCCGAGGCTCGTGCCTCCGGAGCGACGGAACAGGCTCGCGCCGAGGGTGGCCTCGGAGCCGTCCTGGGTGTGGGCGATCACCAGGCCGTGCGGCACGTACGACATGTACGAGAGGCCCGTCTCTTCCGGCAGGCCATCCAGGCGCACCATGCCGTACGCGTCGTAGGCCTCCTTGCCGATGCGCAGGTCGCCCGGCGCGCTCTCACGCAAGAGGGGCACGATGCGGAAGGCGCCCATGACCTGGGGCGAGCCCGCGCGCAGGCCGGGAAGCGCCGTGAGCGCCGCGCTCACGACGCACCGTCCAGGAACGCGCGCACGCGTGCGTCGAGCTCCCGCGAGAGCTCCGCCATGGTGCCGCTTTCGGCCGCGAAACGGGCGATGGAGACGAGCGTCGGCACGTCTTCGGCGTCGCGCAGACCGAGCGTGGGCACCGCCGGGGAGAGCGCCTTGGGGGCGAAGGACTCGCTGTCGTAGACCGGGTTGAGATGAAGCATGAAGCACCGAGGGAGGAGGCGTGCGCCGGCTTCCAGGACCTGGCCGGCGAGGCCTTGGGGATCGTTGTCGAAGCCGTCGGAGACCACCACCAGCAGATCGGGCCGATGGCGGAGCGCGGCGAGGATGGGCGTCGCGAGATCGGTCGCGCCACGGGGCGTGACCATGAGCTCGCCGCCGGGCGAGAGGGGATGCGTCCAGAGCCCGAGGAAGGAGTCGGATGCGGCCCGGAGGAACTGCGCTACCGCGAGCGCCACCGCCAGCGGCCGCTGCCGCTTCTCGCTGGAGCCATAGCTCGAGAAGCTCCGATCGAGCACGCACGCCACCCGACCGAAGCGCGCGGCGGTTCGGCGGATGGCGCGCGCCGCGGATGCCTCGAAGGCTCCCGCGAGCTCCACCTTGCGCTCGTCGCGCTCGGCGAGCGAGAGAGAGAGCGTGTAGCTGGCGATGCGCGCCAAAGGCTGACGCGACCAGTCCACGTCGGCGGCGATGCCCGCGGCCTCGCGCGCGCCCGAGAGGCGGAGGCGCTCGTGGTGGGTGAGCTTGGGGCCGATGCGCTCCAGGAAGACCTCCCGGCGAACCCCGTGCTTCTGCGCCAGCCCTTCGGCCACCGTGAACGGCAGATCGTAGATGGCCGAGGCCGCGAAATGCGCCTGGCGAAACGACTCGAACAGCGGCGTCGTGAAGCGCCGCTCCTTCAAGCCGCGGAGCATGAACGGGCCCAGCTCGCCGGTGAACGGCGCGTGCGCGTGCACGGCGGCCCGACGAAACGAGCGGCGGTACTTCACCGCGCGAAAGTCGCGGCTGCGGGCATCGGCGAGGTAGCGCTGGGTGAGGGCCCGGGTGCGACGGTTGTTCACGCCGCGCTTGGCCAGGTCTTCCAGCAAATGCATGGCCCGGTGCGTAGGAAGCGTGTGCAGTGCACGCGTCACCAGCGCGTTCTCGCGCGCACGGTGGGCCGCCGGTGTGTCGCGCCCGGTGGCCAGCAGGTTCTTCACGATGAGCGCCTGGTTCATGTGGTTCACGCCCAGCGCCAGCACCTGCGCGTAGAGCGCGCGATAGTTGCCCAGGATGTACCGGTGCAAGAAATCGAGCGACACCCGCTGCCCGTGGCCGTCGCCGTAGAACTCACGCTGGCCGGTGCACGCGAAGCACGCGTTCACGAAGAGCAGCAGGTCTTCCTGGGCGACGCGGTCCTGGCGGACGCGCGAAGCATGTATGGGCGAGAGCGTCATGGGAGAGCGCTGCCCGGGGAGAAGAGGCGCGACATGCTAGGACAGCAACAAAAGCTGGGTTCGGAAGTCGCGCCGAAGTCCCACGGGCAGCTACCCGAGCCTAGAGCAATCGCGATGCCATCCGGCGATCTCACGGATTCGCCAGGATTGAACGCGCGCATGCTCTCTCAGGGTATCGTGGTCGATACTGCAGGATAGGACGCTACGGCTCGCCGCGGATCGCGGCCACCAACAGCGCCGTCACGCCCGTCCCGTAGCGATCGATGTTGGCTGCGAAGCGCGCGTCGCCCTCGTACAAGTCCGCCAGGTTCCGGTGCATCGCCGCGTCGCAGGGGTAGAACCAGCGATCGATGACGTGCCGGTGTCGCTCGGCCAGCGCCGCCACCCGTGCGCCCTCGGGGCTCCACCCCGCCGCCAGCGCCGCGGCGAGGTCGGTGTACACGGCCGCCTGCTCGGCCTTGATGGTCTTCCAGTCGGCCTCGGTGTACCGGGCGGTTCGGGCCTTGGCGATGGCGAAGGCCTCGGTGCTTCCCCAGCGCTGCTCTGCTTCTTCTTCGTGCGCCGACGGGTCGAAGCCGTCGAACAATTTCTGCATGTCGGTCGTGCTCATGGTGGCACCTCGTTGGCTTTGCCCCTCGAGAACCGAGAGGGCGGAATCGATGGCCTGCAGCATGGTCCGGGTCCGCTCCGCTCGGCGCTCGAGCTCGCGCCGTTGGGCGAGGAGCGCAGCCTTGGGGTCGTAGCCGGGGTCGTCGAGCGAGCTGCGAATCTCCTCCAGGGGAAAGCCGAGCTCGCGTCGGATGACGATCTGCTGCAGGCGCAAGAGATCGGCTTCCGAATAGATGCGGTAGCCGGCCGCGCTGCGCCCGTGGGGCGTGAGCAGGCCGACCTGGTCGTAGTAGTGGAGCGTGCGGACCGAGACGCCGGCGAGCCGGGCCACGTCTTTCACGCGATAGGTGCGTCGCCCGCGCATGGCACCTTCATGGATACGCGGGGTCGAGGGAGAGTGCGAGCATGGGAGGTTTCCTTTCCGGCCGAGGCCTGGCGAACAACCTGCGGCCTCACGTCGCGTGAGGGTCAAGGGCGCACCGTCGTTTTTTTCCCCTCCCCATGGCGATGAGGCGTGCGAACGTAGGTCGTCCCATGAGCCTCGCGCCTCGGATGACGGCATACCTGGCCCAGCTGCCGGCCGGCGTCGACTCCTACCCCGACGTCGTGGAGAAGGCGTCGGTGTATCGCGAGTACCTGGTGGGCGTCGATTCCGAGGCGCTGCGCCGGGTGCTGCCGCCGGCGCTGCTCCCGATGATCGACGCGCCGCCACCCAGCTCCGCATGGGTGTCGGAGGTCCACGTCGCCGCATTGTTCCTCGCGCTCTCGGACACGCTGGGTGAGGAGGCGGCCTTCGTCGAGCTCGCGTATCGGGCCAATCGCCGGCTCCTGGGTGGCCCCATGTACCGCCTTCTGTTCAGCCTGCTGGGGCCCCGCACCATCCTCAAGGGAGCGCAGTCGCGCTGGGGGCACTTTCATCGGGGCGTGACCATGCACGTGGCGTTCGTCGACGACGAGCGGGGAGCCACGGTGCGGCTCACCTTTCCCCCGAAGCTCCTGGTGCCGCTCCTGTTTCGCTCCTACGGCGAAGCCTTTCGCGCCGCCGCCGAGGTGGCCGGCGCCAAGGATGCGTCGGTCCGCATCGAAGCCCACGGCGACGCCTACGTGCGCTTCGCCGTCGACTGGGCGTGACGCGCCGGAGATCCACCCCGTGAGCGCCGGGCGACCGTGCCACACCGCGGGGAAGGTCCTGGCCCCACCTACAGTTTTACCGCGCGAATGGCGGGATCGCGCGGGCGTGTACCGCACTGCCGGGGGTACGGGAATCGTCCGCCACCGCTGCGGCGTCACGTCACGATGCTCCGGGGTACACGCCTTGCTTGGTCTTCGAAGGCACGGATGCGCGCCGTGCATCGAGGCGTAGTCATGATGATCCGAACCGGCCTTCTCGCCGTCCTGCTCGCTTCCTGGGCATGTGTAAGTTACACCGAAGCCCCACCGCCGCCCTCGGGCTCATTGGGCAGCGGTGCGTCCTCCGGCGGTTCGTCGCACAGCCCCGAGAAGTCGCCGCCACCGGTCGACGCCTCCACGCCGCCCGTGCCCGTGGCCGACGCAGGAACGCCCGACGTTGCCGTCGACGCGGTTGCGCTCACCGGATGCGAAGGGAAGACGGGCAGAACCTGCCAGGTGTGCTGCGAAGACGCCGCGCCCACCGCCGTCACCGATCTCATGTACCAGGCCTTCGGCGAATGCGCCTGCGAGTCACCCGGACTGTGCGGCGCCGTGTGCGCGTCGAGCTACTGCGCCGGGAACGCGCCGACCGGCGCCTGCGCAGCGTGCCTCGATACCGCGACCGCTTGCGACGCGGCCGCCGAGCGCGCGTGCACCACGCCCGCCTGCGGGCCGTTCCTCACCTGCGTCTCCAAGTGTCCTTGAGGTCTCGACCCGGGTATCTTGCGACGCGATGACGACGACCTGGTCGAGCGGGGACTGCGAAACGAACGGGGTGAGCACGCACTACCTCCGAACCGGCGGCGGAAAGCCTGCGGTCGTCTTGCTCCATGGGCTCATGGGGAGCGGCGCCTGCTGGTCTCCGCTGGCGCGCGCGCTGGAGGAAGAATTCGACGTGGTCATGCCCGACGCACGAGGGCACGGAGGCTCGAGCGCGCCGTCTCATGGGTATCGGTACGACGACCTGGCCGGCGACGTCGAGGGCTTCGTTCACGGACTCCAGCTGGCGCGTCCGGTCCTCGTCGGACACTCGATGGGCGGCATGACGGCGGCATTGGTGGCGAGTCGCGGTAGGGAACCGCTGCGCGGTCTCGTTCTGGTGGACCCGACGTTCCTGAGCCCCGCGCGCCAGCGCGAGGTGCAAGAGAGCGACGTCGCCGAGCAGCACCGTCAGGTTCTCCTGCTGCGAAAGGCCGATCTCGTCGCCCGCGCCCGTGCGCGGAGCCCCCATCGTTCGCCGGAGATCGTCGAGCTCCAGGCAGAGGCCCGGCTGAGGACATCCATGGGCGCTTTCGAGGTGCTCGCGCCGCCCAACCCCGCGTATCGCGACCTGGTGCGCGCCATCGACGTACCGACCTTGCTGGTCATCGGTGACGACCCGGTCGTCACACCGGAGATGGCGACCGAGCTCTGCAGCATCAACCGGCGGGTGCGCGTCGAACAGATCGACGACGCCGGTCACGGTCTGCCCTTCGACCAGCCCGACCGCTTGGCAGCGGTGGTTCTGTCGTTCCTACGCGAGCTGCTCTAGCTAGCTAGCGGGCTCAGATGGTGGCGCCGAAGCGCTCGTGATAGGCCCGCGCCAGCACTTCGCGATGCTCCGGCGCGGCGATGCCGATGAGCAGCTTGGCGCGCTCCTGCAGTGCCTTGCCGTACAGGTTCACCACCCCGTGCTCGGTGACCACCCACTGCACGTGACCGCGGGTGGTAACCACGCCGGCGCCCGGATTGAGCATGGGCACGATGCGCGAGATGCCCTTCCGGGTGGCCGCGGGCATGGCGATGATGGGCTTGCCGCCTTCGGAGAGCGCCGCCCCGCGCATGAAGTCCATCTGCCCGCCGATGCCGGAGAACTGGTAGGTGCCGATGGAGTCGGCGCACACCTGGCCGGTGAGGTCGATCTGCAGGGCGCTGTTGATGGCCACCACCTTGGGGTTCTTGCGAATCACCGAGGTGTCGTTGACCCAGCTCACGTCGCGGAACGACACGAACGGGTTGTCGTCCACGAAGTCGTACACCTTGCGGCTCCCCAGCACGAAGGTGGTCACCAGCTTGCCGCGCTCGACCTTCTTGGCCTCGTTGGTGATGACGCCCTTCTCCACCAGCGGGATGACCCCGTCGCTGAACATCTCGGTGTGGATGCCCAGGTTCTTGTGCGAGCCGAGAAAGCGCAACACGGCGTCGGGGATGGCGCCGATGCCCATCTGCAGGGTCGCGCCGTCGTCTACCAGCGCCGCCACCAGGCTCCCGATGCGCTCGCTCGCGGCGTCGGATTCCTTGTCGTAGTGCACCTCCGGCAGCTCGGCCGCCTCCTCGATGCACCCGTGGATGCGCGACACGTGGATGTGGCTGTCGCCCAGGGTTCGCGGCATGCGCGGGTTGATGTGGGCGATGATGATCTTGGCCTGCTGCGACGCAGCCAACGCGGCGTCTACCGATGTGCCGAGGCTGCAGTACCCGTGCGCGTCGGGCGGCGACAGGTGCAGCAGCGCGACGTCGATGGGCAACGCGCCGCTGCGGAACAGCGCCGGGATCTCGCTGAGGAACACCGGCACGTAGTCGCCACCGTGCGAGGCCACCCAGCCGCGCACGTTCTCGGAGACGAAGAGCGAGTTGAGGAAGAAGTGCTCGTGCACCGCCGGGCGATCCCAGTCGAGGGTGCCGAAGGTGCTGATGGCCACCAGCTCGACCTTGGTGATCTCGCCGGCGCGATCGAGCAGGGCGCGGAAGAGCGCGCCGGGGGTCGCGGCGCTGCCGTGAACGAACACGCGGTTGCCGCTCTGCACGCTGCGCACGGCTTCCGCCGCGGTCTTGAACCGAATCATGGTGCGCCGCACTCTACCACGCGTGCCGCGGCCTACCACGCGTGCCGCGGCCTACCACGCGTGCCGCGGACCGGCGCCGCGCCTACTTGGTGGGGCAGGCATCGACGCAGGCTACGTACGGAGCGCAGTCTGCTTCGGCTTTGCAGGTCGCGCTGTTCGCGGCAACGGTGCGGCACGCCGGGCGGTTGGCGTCGAGGCAATCGTTGCACGCCTTTCCCTGCCCGAAGACGCGGTTGGTGCACAACGACGCGGCGCACGGGCCCGCGCACTTGGCCCCGGCTCCGTCGCAGAAGCACCCGACCATCGCTGCGTCGTGAACCGGCCCACCCTTCTTGTGCACGTCCTGACAGCATGTGTAGCAAGCGAGGGGCGACGTTTCGGCGGCGCAGGTCGCGTTGGTCTTTCCGCCGCCGCTGCTGGAGCTGCTGGAGCTGGAGCCGCCGCTGCTGCTGGAGCTGCTGCTGCTGGAGCTGGAGCTGCCGCTACTGCTGCTGGCGTCGCCACTCGACGACGCGGCGCCGCCGCTCTTCTCGGGGTCGTCCGAGCTACAGGCGACGAGGCCGGCGAACGAAGCGAAGACGGCCCAGCGAACCACGGTGGTGAAGCGAATGCTCATGCGTCGGGAATGGAGGGTCCGACGGCGCTCTATGACGAAATCGACCACGGATGGCGATTGAGGTCGCGCGGGCGAACGACTACGATGCGCTACCCATGGCCTTCGATTTTCCGTCCCCCGAGTGGACCGCCGCCTACAAAGACGCGATCAACCAGAACGAGAGCTACAAAAAGTCCGGCAAGGACTGGACCCACGGCGTGGTGGCCTACGTGGTCAAGGCCGAGCCCGACCTGGGAATCCCCGAAGACACGGCCATGCTCATGGATCTGCACGGGGGCGAGTGCCGCGAGGCCAAGCTGGTGACCGGCGCCGAGGCCCAGAGCGCGCCCTTCGTCATCGTTGCCAGCTACGCCCAGTGGAAGCAGGTCATCAAACGCGAGATCGACCCCACCAAGGCGCTGATGCAGGGCAAACTGAAGCTCACCAAGGGGCACATGCCCACGATGGTGAAGTACGTCCACGCGTCCAAGGACCTGGTGGAGTCCACCGCCAAGGTTCCCACCAAGTTCCGCGGCGAGTGATCACAACTGGCGCTTGACCATCTGCGCCATTTCCAAGAGAGTTCCGCTCATGGCTTCCTCGAATCCGCTCGTGCTCGTGGCCGACGACGAACCGGCGATGAATGAACTCGTGGCGCGCCACCTGCGCTCGCTGACGAACCCGAAGGTCGACGTCATCCAGGCCAACGACGGCGCCGAAGCCTGGCGCCTGGCCCGCCAGCACCTGCCGGACCTGGTGGTGCTCGACGTCATGATGCCGGAGATGAGCGGCTGGGAAGTGTGCCGCAAGATTCGCGAGGACGTGGCCTTCGCCCACACCGGCGTGGTCATGCTCACCGGCATCGGCGAGACCTTGAACTCCCTCACCAGCCCGCTCTACGGCGCCGATGCCTACATCGACAAGCCGTTCCAGGCGGAGGAGCTCCACGAGAAGGTGCGCGATACTCTGAGCGCCCGCGCATCCCAGCGCGAAGGCGTCGATCGCCCGTCCTCGGCCACCAACCTCGACGAGATCTTGCGGGCCAAGCCGCTCGCCAAGACCTCGGGCAAGAAGGCGCCCGCGAAGCCCGCGAAGAAGGCGGCAGCCAAGAAGGCGCCTGCGAAGCCCGCGAAGAAGGCGGCAGCCAAGAAGGCGCCCGCGAAGCCCGCGAAGCCCGTCAAGAAGGTGGCGGCCAAGAAGCCGGCAGCCAAGAAGGCGCCCGCGAAGAAGCCGGCAGCGAAGAAGGCGGCGGCCAAGAAGCCGGCCGTCAAGAAGGCGCCCGCAAAGCCCGCGAAGCCGGCAGCCAAGAAGGCGCCCGCGAAGAAGCCGGCCAAGAAGGCGACGAAGAAGAAGCGCTGACCCTCGGTCAGCCGAACGCGCAAATCGAGGAGCCGGGTGTCGAACCCCGCTCCTCGATGCGCTTTTGTGAGGTCGAGCTCAGTGGCCGCCGTCGTGATTCATGAGGTCGGCGTGGCCGCCATCGTGATTCATGAAGTCGGCATGGCCACCGTCGTGGTTGGCGAAGTCGGCGTGGCCGCCATCGTGATTCATGAAGTCGGCATGGCCGCCGTCGTGATTGGCGAAGTCGGCGTGGCCGCCGTCGTGGTTGGTGAAGAGGACATCGCCGTGGGTAGCGGCGACGCTCACACCGGCCATGGCGAGCACGAAACACACGATCGAAGCGGAAATGACCTTCATGGAGAACTCCAGCGCAAATGGGTGAAGTGCGTGGAACCCTCCCCGCACCCCCAAGGTGAACGGAGCTTGAGGAGGCGCCTTGACCGGAAAGAAGCCATCCTGCGTCAAAACGACCCGGGCTCATATGCAATCAGGTTGCATATGAACTTCGACTACGAAAGGGACATGGCGCGGGGTTCTTGGTAGGAGCCCTCGCAACGCTATGGCCACGAAGAAGAAGAAGAAGAGCGCGCTCGCGGAGGCCGCCTCACGGCGCCTGGTCACGATCGGCATGCCCAAGATGACCCCGCAAGACGTGGCCCACGCCATGTACCACGCCGAAGAGCGTGGCGACGTCGAGCGCGTCCCCACCGAAGACGGCTGGGCCTGGCTGCTGCCGGCGCAAGGTGGCAAGGAGCGTCAGCTCCTGAAGCCCACGCAGGAGATGCTCGAGCACCTGGGCGAGCTGGCCCAGGGTCGCGGTCACAATCACTGAAGGCGAGCGAGCTCGAGCTCGCTCGTTACATCGTGCAGGTCGTGGTCTTGCTCGACGGGATCCACAGCTTGCCGTGATCGCTCGCCAGCACGTCGGCGGTGGGGAACGCCACGCCGCGCCAGCCGTTCTGATCGGGCCCCAGCTGGAACGCCTTGTTTGCGCGGATGGTTCCGACCGTCTGCCGCTTGCCGTCGACCTCCGCCACCAGCGGTAGCTCTTCGGTGCACTTGGCGTTCTTCCAGGTGGCCACGCTCGTGTCGCGGGCGCCGACGGCCGCCGGGGGAGCGGGCTTCGACCATTCGCCGGCGGTGAGCGGCTCCGGCTGATCCGGCGCGCTCACTGCGGGAATCCAGCCGAACACCAGGGCTTCGCCCACCGGCCAGGCCACACGCTTCTGCGAGCCCGAGGTGGCGAGCACGTAGGCGTAGGGCGACTTTTCGTCGGCGGTCAGCGTGGCGAAGACGCCGCCGTTCAGCTCCTTCTTCAGGTCGATCTTTCCGGTCTTGAGCCCGGCGCGCTTGCGGGGCTCGTTGCCGGTGATCTTCAGGGGGTCGAAGTCCTTGGGCGTGAGCGAGAAGAAGGAGCACGGGCGGCTCTCGGCGAAGTCCTTGTCGGCGGGCACAACGCGGCTGCCGTCGAGCTCCACGTCGAAGGTGAGCGAATCGGGCTCTCCCTTGGTCCACCGCAAGGCGGCGCCGGGCCGGGGGGCCACGAAGCCCTTCAGCGCGGTGCCCAGCGACGGGTAGAGCTTGAGGTCGGCGTCCTTCGCCTGGGCCTTGAGCACCACGGTGCCGGCGTCGACCTCCACGAAGTAGCCCTGGCTGCTGGGGCCGGCGGGGACGGTGACCTTGACGCTCGCTACCTTTCCCACCGAAGCGAAGGCCTCGCCGGAAGCGTCGAACCGGAGCCTGAGTGTACTTTGCACCCAATTCGCGACGGTCAGGCTGCATG
>JABFRG010000057.1 GCA_013141295.1 Polyangiaceae bacterium | reverse complement strand
CTCGAGGACCATGCGCGCGATGCCGCCGAGCCCCCCGCTCTCGAAGCGCTTGCGAAAGCCGGTGAGCAAGCTCTTGCCCACGAGCTGAAGGAGCACCGTGTTGTCGCCCTCGAAGGTGGTGAAGATCTCCACGTCGGCGCAGAGGTCGGGCAAGCGATTCACCGCCAGGTATCCCTGGCCGCCGCAGGCCTTGCGACACTCGCGCAGGGTCTCTACGGCGCTCGCCGTGGTGAGCGCCTTGAGGGCAGCCACCTCGGCCTCGAGCTCCCGCGTGTCCTTCGCCGCTTCGTCCAGGCGACCGGTGATCTGCGCGGCGAAGTGCGCCTTCAGACGATCGACTGCGAAGTGGTGCACGTACACCGTGGCGAGGCGCGGCAGGAGGCGCGCCGCGTGCGCCGGATAGTCGAGGAGAGGAATCTCGCCCTCCGCCGGGCCGAACTGCCGGCGCGTGGTGGCGTAGCGCACCGCGATGGTGAGCCCCACCTTGGCCGCGGTGACCGCCGCCGCAGCTACCGAGACGCGCCCGCCCACCAGGGTGCCGAGCATGGTGAAGAAGCGCTTCTTCGAGCCTTCGATGCTGCTCTCGTAGGCGCCCTCGGCGTTCATGGTGGCGAAGCGCCCCAGCAGTGCCGTCTCCGGAACGCGCACCTGGTCGAACCAGAGGCGACCGTTGTCGACACCGTTGAGCCCCATCTTCAGTCCCGAGTCGCCGGTGCGCACGCCGGAGAGTGGGCGGCCGGTCTCGTCGCGAATGGGCACGAGGAACGCGTGGACGCCGTGCGCGTCGCCGTTGGCCTCGAGCTGCGCGAACACCGTGGCGGTGCGCGCGTACTTCGCTGCGCCGCCGATCCACTCCTTGCGCGCGGCCTCGCGCGGGGTGTGGATGACGAAGCTGCGACTCGAGGCGTCCCAGGTGGCGGTGGTCTCGAGGCCCTCGACGTTGGAGCCGTGGCCGGCCTCGCTCATTGCGAAGCACCCCGGAAGCGCGAGCGAGGCGACCCGCGGCAGGTGCTCTGCGCGTTGCTCCGCGGTTCCGAGGAAGAAGATGCTGCCGCCGAAGAGCCCGAACTGCACGCCGAAGCGCACCACCAGCGAGAGATCGCCCATGGCCAGGGTCTCGAACGTGGTCGCGAACGCATCGAGGTTCGGTTCCTGGGTCGTGACCCCGGGAAACGCACGGTTGCCGAAGCCCGCTTTGGCCAGCTCGCCGAGCCACTCCTCCACCTTCTGGCGATAGACCTCCGGCGGCAGCCCGTATGCACGCTTCTCGGGGTCGGCGAGGAACCGGCGAACCTCCGCGCGCACCGGCCCGTGGCGACCATCGAGCGCTGCGCGCATGGACGCTCGCAGCACCTCGTTCACGCGCGCCGGCGCTTTCGCTTCGGGCGCCCTACCATCGAGCGCGCCCATGCCTGGCCCCACTGCGAGCTTCGCCTCCAGCTCTCGGAGGCGGGCCCGCGTATCCTCGTCTCGGTGCTCCTCGGGCGCGAGCTCCAGCGCCAGCTCCACCAGATCGCAGCGGCGCTCCGGCGACATGTTCTTCGATACCGCCACCAGCGTCTCTGTGAGATGCGCCACTTCCGCACGCGTGGGTGGCTTCGCGGGGTCGAGCCACCGGGCCAGCGTCGCGCGCGCGGCGGGTCTCAGCCACGGCGTTTGCTCGACTGCGCGGGCGATGATCGCGAGCTCTTCGGCCTCGAGATCGAAGTCCGACCACGCGAGCCAGAGCATCGGGAGAAAGGGACGGAGCTGCGGATCGTCCAGCAGTGCGGTGCGGGGCGTAGACATCTCTCAAGACTGGGGGCTCGAACGCACGAAGGCAATGCGGGAAACCCGATACCGTGGCTCCGCACGGTGTGGCAAGCTCGCGCCATGGGACACTACATCGGGCTTCTCCGTGGGGTGAACGTCGGCGGCAATCGCAAGGTCCCGATGGCCGACCTGAAGCGCGAGCTCACCGCGCTCGGCTACGCCAACGTTCGCACGCTCCTCGCCAGCGGCAACTTCGTCTTCGAGGGCAAAAAGCAGAGCACCGCGGCGCTCGAGCGCAAGCTCGAGACGGAGCTCGCCGCCCGCATGGGTCTCGAGACCGACATCATGGTGCGCACGCCCGAGGACTGGGAGGCCGCCATCGCCGCCAATCCGTTTCCCGCGGAGGCCGCGTCGCACCCGTCGCGGCTTCTCCTGATGGCGCTGAAGAGCGAGCCTGCGGCTCCGGCGCGCGCGGCCTTCGCGAGCTACCTGGAGCGTCTCGCGGGCCCGGAGCGAGTGATCGTGCGCGGCCGCGAAGTGTTCGTGTTCTTCCCGGAAGGACAGGCGGACTCGAAGCTCAACCTGAAGGCCCTGGGATCGAGCACCGGCCGCAACTGGAACACCGTGCTGAAGCTCCGCGCGATGGTGGCGTCGTAGCCGGCAAATCTGCGGCCAACGCCCACCCGGGCGAGGGGAAAAGCAGGCTTTTCGTGGGGCCCTGGGCAGTGTAAGGTTCGCGCCTACGACACGTTCATCCGTGAAGTACGAGCCTGTTCGAATTCGAAGGCTCTGTTCCAAAGGAGCTCTCATCGTGAATATCCGAATCACCTCCCCGTCCGCGATCGCCACGATCGCCGCGATCATCGCTTGCATGTCCAGTGTCGGGTGCGGTGGCAAGGATCCGCCCGCGAACACGCCGCCCTCGAACGGCCTCACCGGTGGCAACACCAACGGCCTCCCGCCGGGCGCCGACCCGGGCACTGGCACGCCGACGACCGGCACGCCGACGACCGGCACGCCGACGACCGGCACGCCGACGACCGGCACGCCCACCGGCAC
>JABFRG010001099.1 GCA_013141295.1 Polyangiaceae bacterium | reverse complement strand
CTCTCGCAGAAGCGCCGCGCAGTGGCCGAGCGTCTGGCCGACGCCATCGGCCGCGAGCTCATGGCCCTCGGCATGGGCCGCGCGCGGGTGGTGGTCGACGTTTCGCCCATCGAGGTCAGCGGCGACGCCACCGCCGTCGACGGCGCGCGTCTCACCGCCAACGGGATCGACCGCGTCGAGTTCCTCATCGCGCCCAACAAGGGCGAGGAGCCGAAGCCGCTCCGGCGCATCGCCAGCGGTGGTGAGCTTTCGCGTGCGCTGCTGGCGCTCAAGCGCGTGCTGGCCGAGAACGGTCCGGCGGGCCTCTACGTGTTCGACGAGGTCGACACCGGGGTCGGTGGGGCCATCGCCGAGGTCATCGGGCGATCCATCGCCGAGGTGGCAACGCACCGCCAGGTTCTGTGTATCACGCACCTACCGCAGATCGCCGCCATGGCCGACCACCACTTCCTGGTGGAGAAGAGCGAGACCAAGGACCGCACCACGGCCCGGCTCCGCCGACTCAAGGACAGCGAACGGGTAGGGGAGATCGCCCGCATGCTCGGCGGCGTGAAGGTGGGCGAGGCCACCCGCAAGGCCGCCGAAGAGATGCTCCGCTGGCGAAAGAAGTAAAAGGCCCTCAGGCGAAGATGGCGACCACGTTCTCGGACATGCGGAGCGGCTCCGGCCGTTCGGTCATGACCTCGTGGCCGTCTTTCGTCACCAGGATGGTGTGCTCGAACTGGGCCGAGAGCGTGCCGTCCACCGTGCGGGCGGTCCAGTTGTCGGACGCGTCGATCTCCACCTCGAAGCCGCCGAGGTTCACCATCGGCTCGATGGTGAAGGTCATGCCCGCGCGGAGCCGTTCGCCGGTGCCGGCCCGGCCGTAGTGCTTCACCTGCGGATCTTCGTGGAAGCGGCGGCCGATGCCGTGGCCCACGAAGTCGCGGACCACGCTGCAGCCCTCGGCCTCGGCGTATTCCTGGATGGCGTGGCCGATGTCGCCGAGCCGGGCGCCGTCGCGCACGATGGCGATGGCGCGCCGGAGCGACTCGCGCGCGACCTCGGTGACCTTGCGCGCGCCTTCCGAGGGCGTACCCAGGTAAAACGTCGCCGACGTGTCGCCGTAGAAGCCCTTGTAGAACGTGGTGACGTCGACGTTCACGATGTCGCCGTCCTTGAGCACTTGCGGGCCCGGGATGCCGTGGCAAACGACCTCGTTGACGGACGTGCAGACACTCTTGGGGAAGCGCTTGTAGTTGAGCGGGGCGGGATAGGCGCCGCGACGGATCGTGTCCTCGTGGACGAGGGTGTTGATCTCTTCGGTGGTCATCCCCACGCGAATCTTTTCCCCCACCAAGAGGAGCGTCTCCGCCGCCATCCGGCAGGCAACGCGCATCTGCTCGATCTCTTTGGGGCTCTTGATGTCGATGGCCATAGAGGGCGTCTTCCTACTTCTTCACTTCGTCGAGCGCCAGTGAATCGCTCACCGCGTGGATGACCGCTTTGCTGTCGGGCGCGAGGTGGAAGTGGAGCTCCTTGTCACCGTCCGCGAGGACGAACTCCTTCACGAAGATGACGAAGGTCTTGCCCACCAGCCCGCTCTCCAGGTTCTTGACGAGTCCGATGGACACGGATTTTTCGTCGATGCGAACGTTGAAGGGGCTCTTCGGCGGGTACTTGCCCACCATCTCGTCGCCCACCGCGCTCATGGAGAGCTGGTAGACCGAGTGCGCCTCGGACGTTCGGGCGGTGACCGTGAGGATACGCACCCGGAGCACGGCGTCGGCGTCCCGGGTTCGCTCCCGGAACTGCGGGTCGGTGGCCGGATCGTAGCTCTTGTCGAGGTCCATCCCCACCGCGCTGGGCTCGATGGTGTCGTCGAAAAGCGTAGTGATTTTGCCGGCATAGGCGGGTAGGGGCCGGTTCGCGGCGGCGGGGCCGCAGGCGCTCCCCAGGGCAATCAGAAGAAGGAGGGCGTAAGGGCGGCCGCGCATATCCCGTTTTCTTACCAGGTTTCGGCTGTCGCATCGAAGACTTGGCGTCCGGCGCGGGGCCCGCTCCGGTCGCTTCCGAAAGGAGGCCCGCACAGGTCCTACAATGTCGCTCCCAAATCGGTGTATCCTCCCTCCCCGCGAGCGCGACCGCTCGCCCCCCGAACCGAACACGAGGCGAGAGCCTCGGCAGAGACGAAAACCATGAAACGATCCCACGTTCTCCCCCTCGCTCTCGCGGCCTTCGCCGGAATCTTCGCGGCCCACGCATCGGGCTGCGCCGCCGCCTCCAAGGCGCCTACCCAGGCTTCACCGGGCGGTGAGCCCACCTCCGACGAGAGCTCCGGCTCCGGCGGCGAGGGCTCCGGCTCCGGCGGTGGAGGCTCGTCTCCGTCGCCCCGGTCCGACACCTCGCCCGCGCCGGCTGGCACCGGGACGGCCGCCGTCGTGAGCGCTGGCGCCGGTACCATGGATGGCGTGAAGTTCGGCATGAGCCGCAACGACGTGTTCCGGGTCTACAACGAGGCCGGGGGCATCATCGACAAGGACTACGACGCGGTGCTGCGCAAGATGCAGCCGGGCGTGCAGATGAAGGCCACCGAAGCCGAGCGCGACAACGTCAAGCGCGGCTTCGAGCGCAGCGTCATCGAGTTCAAGGACCTGCCCACCGGGCTCGACTCCACCGGCCTTCGCACCGAGTATTCGTACAAGAACCGCGAGTCCATCAGCACCCTCGACCGGCCCGGCAAGCGCCGCATCTTCTTCTTCATCGGCGACCGCCTGTGGAAGGTCTACGACGAGGTGAAGCTCGGCGGCGCCGCAGGCCTCGGCGGCACCTACAAGG
>JABFRG010000170.1 GCA_013141295.1 Polyangiaceae bacterium | reverse complement strand
ATCATCACCCGCTTGGCCGCGGTCCTGGCCCGCCAGCGCGAGCGCGAGGTGCGCGCGCCCGAAGGCGCTCATGGTCGCGCGGTGCTCCCACAACGCGGGCAAGCGCGCGGGATCGAGCAATCCGGCCGACGCGAGCGAAGCCGCCATGAACGCCAGCGTGTCGGGCGCGTCGACGCCGCGTTCGAGGCGCGCCTTCAAGAACTCCGCCACCGCATCGCGCAACGGCTCGGCCTTGGGCACCTTGTTTCGGGCGGCGCGGTCCAGCGCCAGGAAGGCGTACGCTGTACCATACACGTGCGCCGACGCGTCGCCGGGCCAGTAGGCGAGACCGCCATCGTTGGTTCGCATCAGCGAGAGGCGCGCAATCCCCGCCTCGATCATCTTCTCCAGCTCGGCGCCGTCCACGTGCCGCGTGCCGGTGCGCGGCAGGATGATCTGCGCCGCCAGCAGCGGCAGGGTGCTGGACGTGGTCTGCTCCAGGCAACCGTGCGGGTAGTCGAGGAGCGCATCGACGGCGCCGCCCAGCTCCGGCCAGAGGTTCTCGCCGACCTGCACCGTGATCTCACCCTGGGGGTCGGCCGCGGCGTACGCCGGCACGTCGAGCTGGAGCGTATGCGTCCCCTGGAACGTGCCGGAGATCTCCGGCCGCTCCAGCGAGGCGGGCAACGTCACCGGCACCGAGACCTCGGCGCGGTCGATGGGCGCTCCGGCCTGTGTTTCGAGGCGAAAGCGGAGCTCCATGGGACCGGTGGCCGCCGGGGTGACCGGAAAGCGCACCAGCTCTTGCCCGCGCTTGGGAACGACACGCACCACCACCGCGTCGCCCAGCTTCACCTGGACTGGCGCGTCCTGGTCGGCGTCGTTGTGCACGGTGACCGCCACCTCGGCGCGATCGCCGAGGGAGAGAAAGCGCGGCACCACGGGGACCATCTTGAGCGGCTTGTCGACCACCACCGCGTGGTGGGTGGCTCCGGCGCGGCCGTCGAGGTCGATGGCGGTGGCGGTGATGCGGTACTCGGAGAGTCGTTCGGGCGCCGGAAAGTCGAAGGACACCGTTCCGTCGGCGCCGGTGAACAGGCTCGGCAGGTAGAGCACCGTGGCGTCCTTGCGCTTCGACGACGGCGCTTCCAAGGGCGAGGCGTCGCCTTCGCCTCCCTCGCTGCCGTCGCCGGCGACGTGGCTCTGCTTGAGCCATGCGCCGAGGCCATCGCGGGAATCGGAGACCGCGAAGGCCAGCGGCGCGCCCTGGTGCAACCAGGCGGCGGGAGACGGGTCTTCGTCGCCACCGAGCCGGTGCACGGCTTCGTCCACCACCGCCACCGTGACCTCCGCGTGCGCGGCCGGCGCGTGCTCCGGCCCCTCACGACGCACTTCGATGCGCACCGGAACCTTCGCCCCCGGCGCGTGGCGTTCGCCCGAGACCTTCGCCGCCACCGCGAGCTCGGTGTCCTCACCGCGCACCCGGAGGCGCAGGGCGCCGATGCGATAGTCGGCGCCGCGACCGAAGGCGGTGACCGTGAGGTTGACCCAGGGCGCGAGGGTGCCGTCGACCGGTACGTCGAGGACGGTGAGCGGCCCCGAGAGCTCGATCGTGCGATGCGACACGTGCGCCCCCTGATCCAGGGTCACCAGCGCGCGGCCCTGGGCGAACGGCGCGCGAATCGCCACGTGCGCCACGTCGCCGGCGCGGTAGGAAGGCTTGTCGGCCACCAGATCCATGGTGCGCCCCTCCACCGGCCTGGTGGTGGCGTCGTCGACCGACGTACCTTCGCCAGATTTGGGTGCAAAATACACGCGCACTTCGCCTGCGTCGCGCCCACCGTGCGACGCCACCACCAGGTACTCGCCCGGACGCTTTGCCACGAGCATGCAAGGCTCGCCGTTCCGCGTTGCGCAGCGTGCGCCGGGCCCCGCCTCGGGGACGCGCTCGGCGGACCATTCGGTGCGCGATCCGTGGGCGGCCCGCTGGGCGGTCACGTGGTAGCGGAGGCGCACCAGACGCAGCACCGTCTCCTGGTCGGCGAGGATCTTGCCGGTGGGATCGGCCACCAAGCCGCGCACCGCGAAAGGGTCTCCCACCGTGCCCCAGGGCTTCACCAGCTCGAGGCCGGCATAGGCCTTGGCCACGTGCGCGAGGGTCTTGCCGCTGCCGGCCACGTGGCGCTCGGAAGCATCGGACACGTCCGCTTCGAGCTCGAGCGCGGTCGTCACGGCGGCCTTCGGCACCTTGATGCGCACCGTGAAGGTACCTCCCTCGCCGAGCTTGCCGTCCCCCGCTTGCGTGAAGGCGATCTCCTGCTTGCGCGCGCGCTCGTCGAGCTTCGACGAGAACGTGTACTCTGCATTTTCGTCGAAGTAGCGTCCGGGAAGGCTCCGGCGCAACGAAAAGTGAACGGAGCCCTCGGCCAGCGCCGTGCCGAAGGGGTAGCGTGCGCGCACCTGGGCCACGAAGGTGCCCTCCTCCATGTGCGGGTTCTCCACGTCCACCAGGAAGCGCGGGGTCTCGGTCTCGGCCACCAGGAACGACGTGCTGGCGAGCACCCCATCGCCGTCGCGAACCTCCAGCGAACGGTGCCCCACGCGATCGTCGGTACCGAGCGCCAGGTCGAAGCCTCCGGTGTCGCTGGTGGTTACCGACTGTCGCGACACCTCCTTGTGCGAGGCATCGAGGAGGACCGCCGCCACCAGCGCTTTCGGAACCGGCGCGAGTCGCCCTCCCTGCGGTAGGCGGACGGTGCCCTTGACGTGCACGGTGTCGCCCGGGCGGTACACGCCGCGCTCGGTGAATACGTAAGAACGTCGGGCCTCCACCGGCGCC